>DAOMHE010000190.1:0-4300 GCA_035430785.1 Spirochaetota bacterium
CATGTGCTGAATCGCTTTATTATGACGGAAAAGATGTTTATAAAAAGAAAATTGAGTTTGAAGAGTTTCATCCTTTATTTTTTTCTCCGGGAATGAAAGAATATCTAACTAAAATAATAGAAGCTATACGTCAAAATTCATGATTTTGTTCAAAAATACGACATTTTATACATCCAAATTGTTTGTTGACATTAATAGTAACAAAGTTTAGGTTTCTGTTACTGATGAATTGCCTGATGATTTCGGGTTAATAATAAGTTCTTAATAATAATTGAAGAGGTTTTGATATGAAAAAGATTTTTGCATTTACTTCGATTCTGTTTATTTCCATGATTTTTTCTGCCTGCGGTTCAACGGTTGAGTATGGTGATGCGAGTAAGGATAAAGGCTCGGCAGAATGGGGTCCAAAAGAAATTAAAATGACCACTTCAATGATGGTCGATTCGATTTATACTTATCTCAAAGATGAATGGAAACAGCCAGCATTCCTTCAGGTAAAGAAATTTCAGAACAAAACATCAGAACATATCGATACCAAAATGATTTCTGAAGAAATTGTTACACAGCTTATCAAGAAAAGAATATCTTTTGTTGATGATTCGCTGACAGCTGAAGCTCTTGAAGAAATGGAAAAAGGAATGAGCGGTATGATTGATCCGGATAGTGCAGTTCCTATGGGATATTTGAAATCGCCTAATATGTATCTTACCGGAGATGTTAGAGACAATGTAAGAACAGTTAAAGGTAAAAATGTTCAGTATCTTGTTGTTACACTGAAACTTTATAATCTTAAAACTGGAATTATTATGTGGCAGGAACAGAAAGAATTTCTTAAAACCAGCAAAAATACTAAAATTTCCTTTTAGTAAAAGAGTATAAAAAGGAGATTTATTATGCTGAAGTTACCAAGATTATTTATGTTTCTGGCAGTTTTGTGTCTTTTTTCCTGCAGCACGCAGTTTCATAAAGATATTGTTGAGGCTAACAAGCTTTTTAATCAGATGAAGTTTAAGGACGCTGCAAGAAAGCTTCTTCCTTCGGCAAATTCATCCGGAAGGGATCAGCTGCTTGCCCAGATGGAATGTGGTACTATGCTTAATGTTGCGCTTGATTATGAGAACAGCAATAAGCTTTTTCTTTCAGCGGGTGAACTCGCAAAAAAAATTCCTATAAGCATTTCTCAGGAATCAATTGCATTGCTTACAAATGATACAAAAACGAACTACCGCGGTGAAGATTTTGAGCGGGTTTTGATTCATATGTATGCGGGCATGAATTTTCTGATGCTTGATCAGAATGATTCCGCGAGAGTTGAATTTAAGCGGGTTAATGATCTTCTTACTTCTTATAAGTCGCAAGGATTAAACCAGTTCAAACAGAATATAATGGCAAAATATCTGACAGCTGTGGCATTTGAAGCTGTTGCTGATGCTTCAAATGATACGGATGATCTCGAGTACGCCTATATTGAAATGAAACAGATTTACCAGCTTGATCCTTCCAATCCTCTTGTGAAAAGGGATCTTGTACGTTTGTCAGGGAAATTGAAGTATGATGACGAATATCAGGCGTGGAAAGCCAGATTCGGTAACTATGGTGATTCTCCGGCTCAGGTTGTCGTTATTTTTCAAAACGGCATGTCTCCAATTAAAGTTTCCCGTGGAAAGATTCTGGATGACGAATCAATGCGTATTGCTTTGAGGCTTGCGTTTGATTCTGCATCGCTTAAAACGAAAGAAGGGGTAACTTTTGCTGCTATTCTTGGTGTACTAGCAACGGTTGAAAATCCTATTCCTAAGTATCAGCGCCGTTCAGCAAAATCAGATTATCTTACTCTGGAAATTGACGGAGTTGAAAAAGCCCGTTCTTATATGCTTGAAAACATTGCAGATACTTCTTTGAAAACTCTTGAAGAGAAATATACTACAATAAAAACAAAAGTAGCGGCCGGAATTGTTGTAAAAGCTATTACTGCGGTAATTGCCGGTAAAGTCGCTCAGGAAATTGCCAAGTCAAGTAAGAAGACAAAAGGCGTTGCAGGCTTAATAGGTGCGATTACCGGGGGGATTGTCGGAGCAGGTTTAATTATACAGATTGAACCGGATCTTCGTTGTTGGAGTACCCTGCCGGCAAATTTTCAGCTTGCTCTTGCCGGAATTAATCCGGGTAAACATAATGTTAAAGTTAAGTTTTATGCCAACTCTGCAGTTATAAGTGAAAAAGATCTCGGCGATTTTGATATTCCTGCAAAGAAAAAGTTTATAATAAACTGTAGAACAGTTAACTGACGGCGGTAACATTGTGGGATACGATATTTTTGATAAATTGAAATTTCCGGTATGTGTATTAAGCATATCCGGAGATCTCATTTTTAAAAATACTGTATTTTCTGAAATATTTTCATCTGACTCCGATAATGAGAATACAATAGCTCTCGATGTATCTCATCCGCTATACAGCGAGTACCGCAGACAGATTGCGCTTTCATATCATAAAGCGCTTTCCGGTGTGGATACACGCTGTTTTGCGGTATTAAAAGGAGCTGATAATACGCAGATTCCTGTCGAGATTTATCTGTATCCGATGAGTCTGGACAGTTGTCTTCCGGGTATTCTTGCTTTCTTCAAGCGCGTTGATGACCGGGCTGTATCTTTTGATCAGTCTGTTATGTCCGATCCTCTTTCCTCTGATAACCAGAATTTGTTTGAGTTTTCTCCTTTTCCGATTGTGCGCTTAAATTCCGAAGGCGAAATTACTATGGTAAGTTCGTCAGTTGAGAGGATTACCGGATTTCCGAAGGATGAACTTTTTTCTGATTCTTCAAAGTTCTATGAAATTTTTACTGCTTATGATGCAGAACGTATAAAAAATTCGGTCAAGGATGTTCTCGGCGGACTTTCTGTCTTTAAGCGCCTTAATGACATAAAGATTGTTACGCGTAAAAATGAAAAGAAATACGCTAATGCGGTATTTTACAGTATTATGAGCGAGAGACGGATTGTCGCGGTTGAAATACTTTTTGAGGATACTACTGTTATCAGTAATCTGGAAAAACGATTAACGAGCAAAAACCGTGAAAATATTCTCGGTGACATGTTTGAGGGTCTTTTGCATTCATTCAGCAATATTATGAATATAGTTATGAACCGTTCACAAATGATGATGCAGCAGACTGAAAAAGATGTTCTATTGGACGGTTTAAAATCAATTTATGATTCTGCAAATGACGGAGCCCGTCAGATTAAACGTATTCAGGATTTTGTCGGAGAAACCTCTGATGATGAAGAGGAATCATCAGAAGAAATTCTTTCATTGATAGATGACGCCGTAGAATTTTCAAAAATGCAGTTTAAGGTCGAAGAGCGAGATAAGATCCGTGATGTAAAAATTTCGGAACATTTTTTTGTAAAAGGTGTAATAACCGGAAACATTAAGCTTTTGCGCGAAATATTCGTGTCGATGATTTTCCGTATAGCTAATTATATAGAACAGGATGGAGAGATAGAGGTTGATATTCGTCAGAGTACGGATTATATTTTTTCCGTATCGGCAAAAAAGAAAAGTCATGGTTACGAAAATGAATATCTATCGGATATTGAAATCCGCAGATTGGCAGAACTAGCGCATCTCCGTGTGATTGAAGAAGAATCTGCTGACAGCATATCGATTAAGGTTTCAATACCTGCGAAAATGATTTCAAAAGAAGCAATTTTATCTTCAAAAGATGAAGTACACCGTCTTCGTGATCTGGATGTTCTCATAATTGAAGATGAAGCCGCTCTTCGTGAAGTGCTGCGAGAGCTTTTTGATAATACAGGTAACAGAGTTACTTTGTGTGTTGATAGTTTTTCTGCAGAAAAAGAAATAGGTTTGCAGAAGTTCGATTTGGTAATTTCCGATTATGGTATTCCCGGTAAAACAGGGCTTGAATTACTTGCTGAAGTTAAAAAGCTAATGCCTTCTGCTGTTACTGTTCTTTTTTCAGGATGGAACTTGAACATAAAATCAGGTGAAGATTTCGTTGATCTGTATATACCTAAACCATTTCAACTTGATATTTTATTAAGAGAGATATCCAAACAATTCAGCTGATCCGATTTTTTTTGTAAAAAAAATGTATTTTTGTAAATAGTTATTTACAAAATGAAATATAGTCTTTCACGTTTTATAGGGATGAGATTCAATCTTGTTCCGGAGGAATTGAATGGCTGGATATCTTATTGAAAACGGTTTATATAGCGGGAAGAACGCGACAAAACTTTATTATTCAGCCTGGCGTTCGGATAAAACCAAAGCTCTT
>DAOMHE010000191.1:0-4265 GCA_035430785.1 Spirochaetota bacterium
CTCCGCCGAAGTTTGTTTGAAACTGAGGATAGCTTTACGGATATTCGATTCGACATTTTTTGCGTTAATGAATCCGCGTTCACCGTTTCTGCGGTAATATTCCGACATGTTATACGGATTGATGCTGCTGCCTTTTTTTACAAAAATCTCATCGGCGAATCCCGGACCTTTGGCATATCCGAAACGTTTTTTTTGAGGGTACTTGAAGAGACCGTTCTGCCAGTATTTTTCGTCTGAAGCGCCTTCGAATAATCTTGCACGTTCGTAATATAGATAGAAATCTTTTCCTTTAATGTCATACAGCGTCTGTCTGTAGGAAACATCCGCCGAGAATCCGCGTGACATGTCGGATAATCTTGAATAGTTTATAGAATCATTTCCGGTTGTTTTTCCGAGTATCATGCAGTTGATTGCTATTTTTTTGTTAGCCGCTCTTCTTGCATATCTCGACGCGTTCAAAGAATCCTTGAAAGATGAGTTTGATATTATGAATATTGAATTATCAGAAGTCTTATTCCATCTCATGTTTTCAACGGCAAAATTCAGCGCGTTTGTAAATGAGGCATCATCGTTTCCGCCGTTAAGTTTAATTTTTGAAAGCAATGCTTCTATTGATATCAGACTGCTTGCAGGAGACTCTATTGAACGAAGAGGAGTTTTATTATTATAGGGTAGCAAAAAAATTGTGCTTCCGGGATAGTCGGAGAAAATGCTGAGAGCGAAATCCTTTATTGCTTCTTTTATTTCCGGTAATTCCTCGTTCATATTGTATGAAGAATCAAGAAGAAGAGCAATTGTTTTTGTTTGTTTTTCTTTTACCGAAGGCTTATTTTTAATGAATGAAAAAAGTTTTAGTGCATCTTTTCCGGCGAGTTCATTGATTGTTGCGGCTGTTGAGCTCGATCTTGAAATTATGCTTTTGGTGTCTGCCGAATAGAGTATACTTTCAGATTTGAATCCTTTCGATACTTTATAAAGCTTTCCGCTTACAGCGTAGTCGATGTATCTTGTAGCGCATAGTGCTGAAAGATTTTCGAGAGTAAGATTTCTTTCCGGGTATATGCCCATTCCAGATATGTCCTTTTCGAGCTGAAAAGGGTTGTATATGTTCAAGCCTTTGGTTACATTAGCTGAAATTGCGATGAGCTTTGCATAATCCCTGCCTGTTTCTCTGGTAAAAGATGAATCGGGATTATCTATCTTGTACTCTATTGCCGCCAGGTCTTTAGCTTCCATATCGGCCGCAAAAGCGATAAACAGAAAAAGCGTTATAAGATATTTCATTTATCCGCCCCTATGAATAGATTTCGGGATAAGGTACAATTGAAAGTCCGTCTTCCAGTGTTTTCGTCTTTTCGAAAAAAGAAAAACCGGTCGCAGAAGCAATAAAGCATGCTGAGCCGATGTTTGAATTTGTCGGAATTAGACAGTTCTTGCCGATTAAACTTATGCTTGAGAAGAGTGATTTCGGATAATCGCTGTTTCTGAGTCCGTCAGCGTCAGATCCGATGCGCGCGTATTCACCGATGTTGAAAACGAAAGGCGAGTTTGCATAATCTGTAAATTCATCGATTACGGCATTTTCAATTCTGGCATTTTTTGCTATTGTGACGTAAGGAAGGATTATTGAGTCTTTCACTTCTGCTTTCTCAGTTATAATGACTCCCGGGAAAATAATAGAACCTGTCACTTTGCCGTCTATTATACAGCCTTCCGAAATAAAGGATGATGAAATATTTGCATTAGGTCCTATTTTTGCCGGCTGATCGGTTTTAATTCCGCCTGTTAAAATCGGATCGGTATAAATCGTTTTAAATAAATCACCTGAAAGGAGATTGTAATTGAGAGAATAGAAGTCAGGTATGTTTCTTACCGGCCAGATGTCTGCATGATGTGTTGATTTCTCGACGCCCTTGTTTATGAGCATATTGTTGATCATTTCAAGCAGGTGAGGAGAATTTCGTTTTTGTTTAATCGCTTCAGTCAGAACGGAAATAAAATTTTTCTTTGTCGTCATGAGGGCTGTATTCGCCATCGACGCTTTTTCGGAATTCTTCAGCTGGAAGAGCACAGTCTGGTTTTTTTTCTTTTTAATATAGTAATCGTACATTGCGCCGAAATCAATAAGTGCCGGATTATCGCCGCAATAAATAAGGTAATGGCTGGTTTCATGTTTCTTTACTGTTTTTGCGAGTTCCTTTACGTCAAGAGAGTCGTCGACTATGGGTATGATTTTACATTTTGTTTTCTGGTTTATCGGATGAGTTTCAAGATAAGGATGCAGATCGTCAAACACGTCACTATACATTACGATCTGGTACGGATCCGCTGTAAGGGCGTTTCTTAGCGCAAAATCAGCAATACGGAATTTCCCGCCTACCGGCATCATAAATTTTGAACGGAAATCCGTTAGAGATAGAAGTGAGTTGTCTCTTGCAGAAGGGTAGATAAATACTGTTAAGCTGTTCATTCCTTCTTTCTCCTTATGGTATTTATCGGTCAAAAGCGTATTTTTTGTCAATCAAACTTGCATTATGACGAAATGCAAAAAATTCTCGCTTTTTTGGCCCGATCTGAACTAATCGGCGCATGCGGAAGTTCAGAGTCACCATTAGTCCCGGAAATTCAAATGCCGAATTTGATGAAGGAAAGCTTCTTACAGAGGCATTGGCAGCTTTTTTAATATTTCCTGATACTCCATGCGGCGGAAAGGGAATCTGCGGCAAGTGTCTCGTTGAAATAGAAGATATTATTGGAAGAAGGCAGGTAAAATCCTGTAATTATGTAATTTCCTCCGATTTGACAGTGTTTACCGACGATTTGCAGATTTTTCAAAAATACTCAAAAGTGAAGTCAGAGATTTTTGCAGTGGATATCGGAACAACCGTTGTTAAAATTTCAGCATTTATCGATGGAAAATTTACTGAAGCGGTGTCTTTTTTAAATCCCCAGAGAATTTTCGGTCACGATGTTATTTCGCGCATAGCCTCACGTGAATATGATAAAATGACCTCATATATCCGCAACGCTCTTGCGGAAAACATCAAAAAGCTGTGTGCTTCTGATGATGCAGTCCGGGGCATTTCTGACATAGCTATATCGGGTAATACCGTGATGCTTGCATTATTTTGCGGAATTAATCCCGGTAAAATGGGAACTTATCCGTATGAAGCGCCTATTGAAGAACTGGATAACTATCGCGGAAAATTCAACGAACTTAATGACAGCTGCCGTGTGAAAATACTGCCGTGTTTTACCTCTTTTCTCGGTGCGGATTTTCTGGGATGCGCTTTTCATGCTTTCAGGAATTACCACGGAAAGACATTCATCTGCGACATGGGAACAAATGCCGAAATGGCTTTTATCTCGGAAAATACAGTTTATGCATCAAGTGTTCCTCTCGGACCGGCAGTGGAAGGAATGAATCTTTCGTGCGGAATGACTGCCGGAGACGGAGCTATTATTTCTGCTTCAGGAATTTATCCACGTATTGAATATAAGCTTTATTCCGGCGGCAGGGCTCTTGGAATTGCGGCAAGCGGTCTTGCGGATATTTTCAGTATTCTGATCAAGACCGGCCAGATTGATAAAAGCGGAAAGATCATAAATGGCGATTCTGCCGCTGACGGAGAAAAGCGTATTTATCTGAAAGATGAGGTTTATCTCAGTCAGAAGGATGTGCGTGCCGTTCAGCTGGTGAAATCTGCATGCAGAAGCGGTGCGGAAATACTTTCAGGTAAATCAGGATTCGTTTTTGAGGAATCTGATAATATAATTCTTGCCGGAAGTTTTGCCTCATCGGTGAATTCCTCTCATGTGTTTTCTCTCGGTTTTTTCCCTTATGCAGAAAAAACAAAAGTAACAGTTGCAGGGAATCTGTCATTGAAATCTGCGGAGTACTCTCTGCAAAATTCCGGATATATTGATGAGCTTAAAGAATTCAGAAAAAAAATTCAATTTATAAGTCTAACTGATGATGCGTCTTTTGAAAAAAAATTCTACGAAAATTTAAATTTTTAACATCCGGTTACTCATAATTTTTCTTAAGAAAATAATGGACGAATTTTCGTATCAACGGATAATGAATTAAATGGAGAAAAAATGAAAAAACTTATTTTTGTACTTATGATACCGTTTTTTGCCTTTGCTTATGAGCTGAAAGATCTTGCCGGCGGAATTAATCCATCATCGGATTCATCCTTCATTAATCTGAAAAAAACATTTATCCGGACTGATTCTAAAACTCACTATCTGCGGAAAGAAGC
>DAOMHE010000192.1:0-4245 GCA_035430785.1 Spirochaetota bacterium
ACAGAGAAATAAATTTGAAGTTAAAGGCAAAAAGCATTATGAAATATCAAATAATGCCTCATTAAATCTAAGACTCATCTCACTTGGAATAAACCATGTACAAAAAATAGATTCAGATAAAAAAAACGGTGATTTTTTCGCTACTGTGTCAGGACCCGGGAAAATACAACCCTACTTTTCAGCTTCGATAAAACTCTCAGGAAAAACATCTGATGACTGCATCGCAGGAGCGGAGTTCTCAATTCCCGTTTACGACCTCAGAATAGAAGCCGGAATCACAGATATTCTAAACAAAGAAGACGGTACCGGCAACAGAGAACTTACCGCAGGAATATGTTATTATTTTTGAATCTTCTGTTTTTTATTCTTTGAATCTTTATCTGCGCTTAAAGTATTTTTAATTTTTTGAGAAGCCATATTGTTCTCAGGAAAACGGCCTGCATCACGTTTTAACTTATTTATTATTTCAGGCCAGCTTCTTTTTGTAACCATCCACCTTGGAAGGTCAAAAAGATCATCGTTCATATAAATAGGAACTTTCATGTATCCGCGTCTTAAAGAAAACGAAGCCCGGAAACCGGCTTTGATAAGATGTTCTTTTGTTACAGGAGAAAAAACCCCGAAAGGATAGGCATATATTCTGGTTTCTCTGCCGGAAACCTGATCTAACCATTTCTTTGAATTGTATATCTCACGGTTAAAAGTCGCCCTGTCATCGTTATAAAGCTTTTCATTAACATACATATGATAATAACCATGACTGCCCAATGTAGCACCGCAATCCTGATAGTATTTAAGATCATCAGTTTTCAGTGCATACTTGACCTTTCCGATTATGGCAGGAGAAATAAATAAAACCGGTTTAATACCTTTTTTAATCAGAACTGATTCATAAATATTTTTAACACTGTGATTTCCGTCATCAATAGTCAAAAGAACATTTTTCTTACCATATACTCTGTTAAGGTATATATCCTCCATACTGACGAAACGATAACCTATTGATTCAATCTCATTTATATGCCTTTCGAATTCGGCCGGAGAAATATCAGTATCAACCTTTTTCTTGTCTAAAAAAGTGTGATAACACAATACAAAAACCTCACCCTGCGAAAAAAGCAAAACAGGTAAAAGCAACAAAAGAGAAATCAAAAACCTGAACATACTGCCTCAAACTATTTAATTATATTCTGAACATCAAGCTGCATTCTTGCATCAGACGCGGACTGAAACGCTGAATACTCGCTTATTATGGTTGTGAAAACCTTTTCGGCATCGGCTTTCATTCCCATTTTCCGGTAGCATATACCAGCATTATAATAGGCACGCACACCTTCTTCCGTATCGCTGAATTCCTCAAAATGAGCAAGATAAATTTTAAGCGCCTTACGGTAATCATAGCGCATAAAGTAAATTCCGGCAAGATAATCGAATGCTGTTTCTCGGTGAGAACCGTCTTCATAAACTTCAAGATATTCCTGAAGAAGAACTAACGCTTTATCATACTGCTCGAGTCTGTAAAACTGATAGGCGTTATCAAAGCGCATATCATCACTTGCTTTTTCAAAAGCAGAATCAGACCCGGCATTTAGACCTATTGAAAAAAGCAACAATATGAATAGTATTATTTTATTCATTTCGCCTCAAAAAAGGATGTGTCATCCATTTGAGGATAATATATTATGTCACATAATAATTCTGCAATAACTTTTTAAATTAGGTTTAAATATTTACGGACATGCCGGTTAAAGCATACCCGTAAAACAGGATTTCATTCGGAGTATATTAAATTTACTGAGCTTCTACTTCTTCACTTTGAACTTTTTCAGCATCCTGTTCGGTTTCTGATTCTGCATCTTCTTCAGGCTTTTCCTCCGCCTTCTTCTCATTGAGAGCTTTTCTCTTAGCCATATTTGCAAGAAGTATATCACTGGCTTCGGAAATATCGGTCTTTTTTGAAGTGGAAAAAAGAATAACAACATCACCTGTAAAAACACTCATAAAAGGAAAATCGATATAAGCAATATCTCCGAATTTTTCAATAGAAACATCAGCACCTTTTGGATTTTCCGCTGTAAAAATTTTACACACAGAAGGAACCATTTTTTTACCGAACATCATCCTGTACTTAACGGATGCCATCATCATATTCGCCATTTTATCACTTTCTGTATTTCCGCCTTCTTTTTCATTTTTAAAAATAAAAAGATACTGACCGGCTTTGTCCTTATAAGGAATAAGACCGAAAGGCATATCCTCTATACGCTTAGTGATTGCCGATTCAGGAGCCGATATATCAACAATCATATGCTGATCAAACTGTGAATTGACAGTTGATGTTTTAATTTTAAATCCAAGTTCTTTTAATTTGGGATTATTCTGAAATGAGTCTTTCTGAGGGAGAGAAGTCTCATTTTTCCCAAACTCTTTTGAAAAAGACACTCTCATTTTTGAATTAAAAACTCCTTTATCGACTTCAAAATACTGAATGATGTCAAAACATCCTGAACAAAAAAGCAAAACAAGAATAATCAAAGGCAAAGCTGTCTTTTTCATATAATCACCTCTTATTTTTTTTCAAAGCTTAAAGTAAATTCACCATTATTACCTGAAGCCGACTTATGATTTAATTCTATTATCAGAATCTTATCGCTTACCGAATCGAAATATATAAAATCAGGTTTCGGCTGATCAATATTATTAACTTTCTCGTAAGACCCTTTTTTCTCGTTAAGAACATATTTCTCAACCCTAATTAGATGTCTATTATCCTCGAGTTTGAATTCAATATGCTTTTCCTGTGATTCAAGACCTATTGTACTTCTTCCGGCTTCAACTTTATTTACAAATATCTTATAAAAACATCTCCTATCGTCATTTGGATTATTTACTGATGAATCTTTAATGATAAGCTTGACATTATAATTGTATGGAAGCTTATATTCTGAGCCTATAATTCCCGACGAGTTCGAATTTGATGCTGATCCGCTCAAAATAACCGGATCGTTTTTCATGACAGAACTTCCTCCCGAACATGCAGCTGCAGCCGCCAGAAACCAAATAAACACCATTTTCATACTTACCTCTGTTTTATCATATCAATACTATAATCTGAATCAGAAACATTTCCGGAAAATTCAACAATCAAATAAGCGGAAACATCTACAGTTTCTGAAAATTCTATTTCAGAAGCTCCATTTACAGATACGGTTTTTATCCTGTATCCAAGTGCATCGGTAACCGACACAGTCATGTCCGTATCATCTATACCTCTTACTTTGAACTTGATTTTTTCTCTCGATCCCGGATTAATTTTATAATAATCCTTATCTCCGCTGTAAGAATAATATCCTTTAACTGTTTCTTCAACGGCTTCTGCGGATTTGATGCTGTCATTAGGCTCCTTTTCAAATTCTTTTTCCGCTTCATATTCCGAAATGGAAATCGTATAATCCTGCGGCTCAGATGAATGTCTGGATGAAACCGATATATAATATCCGCCGTCACAAAATATATTCGGGAAAATAATAGAACCTGAAGCATTATCAGAAGAATATATTTTTCTGTACGATTTATCAAATATAGAAGCTTTCACAGCATTGCCGAGAACCGAAACAGAATAAAATCTTCCGGATTCACTTTGCCGGAAAAAATAATCAACATCTTTAGAATCAGACACCGTCCCTGATATTTTTTCCTGAAGCGGATTGGCTTTACCGAAATCATCATTGCTTTCAAGTTCTCTTTCCGGAGAAAAATCGCCCTTCTTCAGCGAAAAAAAATATTTATCTTCGAAATTTTCCGTCATAGATTTTGAATATACTCTGACGTAATAATTTCCGCTTTTCATGAGACCCAATCCGTTTACTGATTCCGGTTTGCCCTCACCTGCGAAATCTGCCGTAAAAACAGAATTCCCGTCAGCATCGCATACTTCTATTACTGAATTAATACCTTTTACACCGCTTAAAGAACAATCAATTACTGCAGGATTTTCTTCTGAAGCATCTACAGAAAAATAAAAAATATCCTCCTCTCTGTATCTGCTATTACTATTCTGATTAAGTTTATTAAAAGCAGGCGAGAAATATCCTGTAATTTCAGCTCCATATTCAATCTTCTGCGCTGAATCAAAAAAATCATTAGGTTCAATTTCACTGACAGAACTATCGGATGCATATACAGACAAAATATACTCTGCCGAATCATCCCCTTTTTTTTCATCACGCTCACCGTGACTGACAG
>DAOMHE010000193.1:0-4234 GCA_035430785.1 Spirochaetota bacterium
GTGAATATGCAAAAGATGGATTTCTTGTTAAGCTTATAAGAAATACTATCTACAACCTGGCAGGTGTTCCATCAATAGTTTATGGTGTTTTTGGACTCGGTTTTTTTGTATACGCTATGGGCGGCAGTATAGACCGGATATTTTTCAGCGATTATCTGCCTTCGCCGACATTCGGAACAGGCGGAATAATATGGGGAGCATTGACGCTTGCGATTCTGACTCTTCCGGTTGTAATAGTTGCATCGCTTGAAGGATTAAAATCGGTTCCGCATATGTACCGTGAAGGTTCGTACTCACTTGGTTCTACTAAATGGGAAGTAATAAAAGATGTAGTTATTCCAAACGCGATGCCTGGAATGCTTACAGGACTGATACTTGCGATATCCAGAGCTGCGGGTGAAGTTGCTCCGCTAATGATGACAGGTGTTGTAAAAAGCGCTGTAGCTCTTCCTTTTGATTTGAGTTTTCCGTTCATTCATCTTGATCGGAAATTCATGCATCTGGGATTTCATATTTACGATGTTGGATTTCAGTCCCCGAATATTGAAGCTGCCAGAGGAGTTGTGTTTAATACAACATTGATTCTTCTTATAATAGTTTTCGCACTTAATCTGACTGCTATACTGATAAGAAACAGAATAAAAAATAAATTGTCCAGGAGCGGAGTTTAAAATGTCAAAAGATAGATTTTCAGCCAACAACGAAATAACAAACCCTGTAATTGAGGTTTCAGATTTTGATTTTTACTACGGACCGGTTAAATCTTTAAATGCGGTAAATATGAAAATAAAGCCTAAGACAACTACCGCGTTCATAGGGCCGAGCGGATGCGGTAAATCAACGCTTCTTCGTAATTTTAACAGAATGAATGATCTGATTGAAGGAACAAAAACTGAAGGAGATATTCTTCTTCATGGTGAAAGCATATACCGCAAAGATTTGAATGTTACGGAACTTAGAAGTAAAGTAGGAATGGTTTTTCAGAAATCGAATCCGTTTCCTATGACTATATTTGAAAATATTGCTTATGCGCCTTTAAAGAAAGGTATAAAAAAGAGATCTTCAGATTTATCGGATCTGGTAGAAGAATCGCTCCGCGGAGCTGCATTATGGGATGAGGTAAAGGACAAGCTTCATAAGAGTGCTCTCGGTCTTTCAGGCGGACAACAGCAGAGGCTTTGTATTGCAAGGGTTCTTGCGATGAAACCCGAAATTATTCTTATGGATGAACCTTGTTCGGCGCTTGATCCGATTTCAACAATGAAAATTGAGAATCTTATCGTTGAAATTGAAAAAGATTATACAATTGTTATAGTTACGCATAACATGCAGCAGGCTGCGAGGGTTTCTTCATATACTGCGTTTATGTATGTAGGAGAACTTATTGAATACAATTCGACAACTGATCTTTTTTCGAATCCTGTTATGAAGCAGACTGAAGATTATATTACCGGAAGATTCGGATGATTTCAGCCGGTCATCCCGTGATGAAGAATTCATTTTTAGTTGTAAGGTTTATGTGAGAACTGACCTGCGAAAGATTGAAAATAGACTGGGTTTCAGCAGTTGCTCCGTAACAGCCGAAACGTATTTTTGCCTTTGATGCAATATTTGAAGCACGGAGAAGTGAGCTTATTCCTGATGAATCAATATATCTCAGGTTTTCGAGATTTATTCCAATTGCGGCAGGATTTCTTTCAGTAACATCTTTGAAAACTATATCGAAACGCTTTGCTGTCGTAATTTCAAGCTTACCTGTAAGAGAAATCTCTTCAACAGGTCCGATTTTTGATAAGTCTATTTTAAGCATAACTTATTATGCATCTTTTAGTGAATTAGTCAATAATCTTATTAGATCAATTTGAAAAAAATTAATTTAAACTCATAAAAAATCGGATTTCTTTAAGTTTATCAGTTTGTATAGTTATTTTATTAGATGATGTATCGGTATTAATTAAACGTATCCGGTATAATCCTTTTGTGAGTTTCTGAAAAGGTGCGTCTGAATTTTTGAATTCAATATTTTCATTGTTTAATATATTCCAGTCCTTATCGAAATTTCTGTAAATTTCTGTGAATACGAATTTTTTACCGCTCAGAGTTTCGGCGCTGACGCCTCGGTCGAGAACAAAAAATGTCATCAGATTTCTTTCTTTTGTAAGTGAGATTCTGGATGTCAGAATGATTTTTAAAGATAAACTGTCGATATCGCTTTTAAGTTCGAAAAAAATTTCCAAGGAACGGCTTTTTTCTATAAGCTCAGCACTTTGCTTAACAGTGCCGAGACTGAAAGATACATCTTCCAATAATGGTTTAATATTTTTATCAACATTATTAGAAGAACATGACAATAAAAGCAGAAACGAAACAGCAATCTTTTTCATTTTTTATTTTTGCTTTTAATCAGTATAAAATCAATCCGCATCAGCACCGTATTGACCGATGATACTCTGACTTTGACGGCATCTCCAATTGTATATTTTCTTCCTGTGCGTTTTCCTTTAGCTGCGTATTCATCTTCAATAAAATAATAGTAATCATCCGACATATTTCTGAACGGAACCATTCCTTCAACAGGCTTATCGTTCAGCAGAATGTAAATTCCGAATTTGCTCACTCCGCTGATAATTCCGTCAAATTCCCTGCCGATGCTGTTTTTCATTAAACGTGCTGATTTAAGCTTGAAAAGGTCACGTTCTGCTTTTTGTGCAATTCTTTCCAGTTTTGAAGAAGAATCACCGATGAAATAGAGTTTTTTGTCAGTGTAAGGGCTTTCTGCTCTGTCAATATATGATTTTATCGCCCGGTGAACTATAAGATCCGGATAACGGCGTATCGGTGAAGTGAAGTGGGTATAGTCGGTAAATCCAAGTCCGAAGTGTCCTTCCGGTTTTTCGCTATAAACAGCCTGCATCATTGATTTTAATACAACGAAATTGATGACATGTTCATTCGGAAGATTTTTTACTTTATCGAGGACATTCTGGATTGATACTCCCAGAGATCCCTTTTCAAATCTGAAATTGACATTGAAAGAAGCTAAAAACTTTTTCATTGCGTAGAGTTTTTCGGTGCTTGTTTTCTCGTGGACCCTGTAGAGTGCAGGAACTTTGTTCTTTCTCAGCAAATGCGCCGCAGCCTCGTTTGCGCTAAGCATGGATTCTTCAACTATCGAATGAGCGCTTAAACGTTCCGAAAATACTATATCAGTAAATTTTCCCTCATGATAAACGAGTTCGGAATCGGCAAGATTCATGTCAATTCGTCCTGTTTTCATTCTCTGTTCTTTGAGAGATTTTGTGAAAGCATCGAGTGTTCGCAGAAGTTTTGCAGTTTTGTCTTTTGACTGCGAATTGATTATTTCAGTTGCGTTTTTGTAAGTAAGACGTTTGTCAACTCTGATTGTACTTCTGCAGAACTCATATTTCTTAAGTTCATTTTTCTTGTTGTAAGTGAGAATTGCCGTCAGTGTTAGCTTGTCTTCTCCTTCGCGAAGAGAACAGAGTTTGTTGGAAATAATTTCGGGAAGCATCGGAATAACTTTGTTGCCGAGATAATATGAAGTTCCGCGCTTCATTGCTTCAGCATCTAGAGGAGAATCTTTTGCGACATGAGCAGAAACATCTGCTATATGTACATACAGTACATTTTCTCTCAGTTTTTCTTCGAAAGAAATAGCATCATCAAAATCCTTGGCTGTTTCGCCGTCAATTGTAACAGTAAAGAGTTTGCGGAAATCTTTTCTGGATTTATATTCACTTTTAGGGATATTCTTTGTAATTTCATGTTCCGAATCGAATCCGGAATACTGTGAAGGCAGAGAATGCATCGAAATAATGCGGGGAATATCATGCGATTCGTCGTTTTCATCAACTCGTTCAATTATTTCAGATTCGGCATATCCTGCCAAAATTGAGTTCTTAAGTCTGAGAAGAAGAATTTCGTCGTCTTTTATTTTTAATGAAGTCTTTGAAGCGCTGATAAGAGGTTCTTCGCCGAAAGTAATTTTCGAAAAAACGATTCCGTTTCTGATTTTATCGGCGATACCGTATTTAAGATTTTCTTTCTTTCGGGAAATTTTTTTAACTCTGCAGAATATTGAATTTTTCCGGATGTCAATAAATTCAATTATTACACTGTCTCCGGTTTCGGCACTTTTTGATTCTTCGTTGCGTATAGTAATTTCAACACCGTTCAGATTAGCTTTGAGCTGATGTTTTTCTTTCGCAATTAT
>DAOMHE010000194.1:0-4191 GCA_035430785.1 Spirochaetota bacterium
CTTTTCAGCTCCGTAATGAAGACCCAATCCTCCGGTAAAGAGACCGTATCCGTAAGCTACCTGAATAATATCCTCTTCAGTCGCTCCGATTCCGGAAAGACTTCTCGCACAAACTTCTGCCCAGACATCAATGTCATTTTTGGTGTATCCGACAACTGTTGCGTTTCCGGTTGTTCCTGAAGAAGAATGAAGACGTACTACTTTATTCATCGGCACGGCAAATAAGCCGTATGGATAAGATTCTCTCATTTCCTGTTTATAAAGAAAAGGAACCCTTTTCATGTCGTCAAATGAAGAAAATGAATCAGGATTAAATCCGGCATCGTCAAATTTCTTTTTATAAACAGGGTTATTTCTGTACGCGTGTTTCAGCGACCATTTAAGACGCTCCAATTGAAGCTCTTTAAGTTTTTCGAGTGAAATTTTTTCTTTTTCAGGATAAAGCATAAAAACTCCATTGATAATTGACTTTTCTTAAGTTTAATGGAATTTAACCGTTAAAAATCCGCAAATCTTTTTTTCTTTTATAACGACCTCATATTATCTCTTATTCAGCTATTAATCTTGAAATCTTTACATATACGAAATCAAAACAGCAATTCATTTCTCGACGTTTAACATATTAATTGTCAAATTGTATTTAACTTATCATTATCCATTATTTAAGAGGATGTATTATGAAAAAGCTTTGGAATCTCGGAAGAGTTAAACAGATAATAGAAGAAGCTCTTGGACTTGAAGTAACACATGCGTATGAAGATGTTGCTTTCGTTGAACATTCTGCTTTTGTTATAATGTTTGATCATGATGATCTGAATAAATTCAAATGCTATTTCAGCACAGATTGCTCAGAAAAAGACCGTAAATCTCTCTTTGCTAAAATTGATGCCGCTTCACCCCGCAATAAAATGACTGCCGTAAGTGCCGGAACTTTTTCAATGGAACAGCTGGAGAATGAAGAAATTAAACTTCATTTTCATGATGAATAAATATTCAAAATTTCTTCTTTGACAAAAACAGCCCAAAAATCATTGTCTCTATGTTTCTTTTTTATTACTATTTCTTAGGGAGAAAATGATTATGAATAAAACATTCAGACTTTTCTTTATATTTTTGGCTTATCTCAGCATTATTTTTTCTTTCAACTGCGGCGGAGAATCCGGATCAGAAACAGAACCTTATGATATTCCGGAAGAATCTTATTTTGAAGCACCTTTAAATCCTTTGACCGGAAATTTCTCCCAATCGGCAAAAACACTTGTTTCCGATATGAAATACGGATGGAATCTCGGAAATACTCTGGATGCATATTCTGAAACAAATATTAACACCGATTACGAAACATATTGGGGCCAGCCCAAAACAACTCAAGCTATGGTTACCGGAATAAAAAATTCCGGTTTAAAAACAATAAGAATTCCTGTATCATGGCATAATCATGTGAATGAAGCTTTTACAATCGATACCGAATGGATAGAAAGAGTTCAAGAAGTAGTTGATTACGCCATTGCTTCTAATTTATACGTAATAATCAATATTCATCATGACAATTCGGGAAAATGGTATTTTCCAAACGATTACCATTCTCCTAAATCACAGGCCTTTGTAAGCCGAATATGGAAACAGATAGCTCTTAGGTTCAGAAACTACGATGAGCATCTTATCTTCGAATTTTTAAATGAACCTAGGCTTACGGGATACGCTAATGAATGGAATTGGAATGATTCAGACGCAAGACTTTCCGAAGCAGCCGATAATATAAACTTATTGAATCAGCTAGCTATAGACACAATACGTGTGACCGGCGGGAATAATGATAAACGTTTTGTAATGATTACACCTTATGTAGCTTCTCCATGGGCGGCATTATCTTCTAAATTCCAAATGCCTGATGACTCCGCAACCGATAAACTTATTCTTTCCGTTCATGCATATACTCCTTATAATTTCGCAATGGAGAATCCGGGATTAATAACCTTTACTGCTTCCGGAAAAAGCGATATTGATTCTTTCATGAGCCAACTGAACAGCAAATTTGTCTCATCAATGAATATTCCTGTTGTGATAGGGGAATACGGAGCAACCAATAAAAACAATCTTACAGATCGAATTAATTATTTCAAATACTACGTTGCAAAAGCACATTCTTTTGGAATGTGCCCGATTGTTTGGGATAATGGAAATTATCAGATTAAAGGCGGCAGTTATGCTGAACTTTACGGCTACTACAAAAGAACATATCAAACATGGTATTTTCCGGCAATACTAGACGCAATTATTACTAATTAGAATTTCATAATATTCCGGCACAAATCAATAAAAGTATTGCATGCCGGAATATTATTATCTCTTCAAATTTCTTAATAACTAGTTACTTGTTTTTTAAAGAGATTGTAATCTTTTAAACCGCATCTCTTCTTTAATCTCAAAGGAAATTTATTGACATATACAGCCCTCCATTAAGAGTTACCCTGTTATTGGTCTATCTTGGAATTACAAAATATATAAGGAGTTGTGCTAATGGAGTACTCACACGAAGTCGAAAGAATGACCTGTGTTGCCAAAGGCCCTAATCACGGTCCGGCTCCCATCCCTCAGGAAGGAAAATGGGATCAGGTTAAGGAAATTAAAGACATTTCCGGTCTTACACACGGCGTAGGCTGGTGTGCCCCTCAGCAGGGTGCATGCAAACTTACTCTTAACGTTAAAAACGGAATCATCGAGGAAGCTCTCGTTGAAACTCTCGGATGTTCGGGAATGACGCATTCTGCTGCAATGGCTGCGGAAATTCTTACCGGAAAAACAATTCTCGAAGCTATGAACACCGACCTTGTCTGTGACGCTATCAACACTGCGATGAGAGAACTTTTTCTTCAGATTATCTACGGAAGAACTCAGACTGCTTTCAGTGAAGGCGGACTTCCAATTGGTGCAGGACTAGAGGATCTCGGTAAAGGTCTTAGAAGCCAGGTCGGAACTATTTTCAGCACAAAAGCAAAAGGTCCCCGTTACCTCGAAATGGCTGAAGGATACATCACTAAAGTCGCTCTTGATGAAAAAGGTGAATCAATCGGTTACGAATTTGTTCATCTCGGCAAAATGATGGAAGCAATCAAAAAAGGAACTGACGCAAACGAGGCGCTCAAAAAAGCTACTTCCACTTACGGAAGATTCGCAGACGCCAAAAAATATATCGATCCGCGTGAAGAGTAAGGAGGAATAAATGGCTGCATTATTTGAAAGCTATGACAGAAGAATAAAACAGATCGAAGCGGCTCTCGGTAAAAACGGAATCAAGTCGCTCGAAGAAGCTAAATCAATATGTGATGCAAAAGGTATAGATGTACCTGCAATAGTTAAAGGCGTTCAGCCTATCGCATTCGAAAATGCTGTATGGGCATATATCACTGGCGCTGCTATCGCAATAAAAAAAGGAATTACTGACGCTGCTACAGCTGCAGAAACTATTGGAGAAGGACTTCAGTCTTTCTGTATCCCTGGTTCTGTTGCTGATGACAGAAAAGTCGGTATCGGACATGGAAATCTCGCAGCAATGCTTCTCAGAGAAGAAACTAAATGTTTCGCTTTCCTTGCAGGTCATGAGTCTTTTGCAGCTGCAGAAGGAGCAATAGGTCTTGCAAGATCTGCTAACAGAGTTAGAAAAACTCCTTTGAAAGTTATACTCAACGGTCTTGGAAAAGACGCAGCTTTCATTATTTCCAGAATCAACGGTTTTACTTATGTTCAGACTAAGTTTGATTATTACACAGGAAAACTTGACATTGTCAAAGAAACTGCTTATTCAAACGGAGAAAGAGCAGCGGTAAGATGCTACGGTGCTGACGACGTTCGTGAAGGCGTTGCTATCATGCACAAAGAAGGTGTTGACGTTTCCATCACCGGAAATTCAACAAATCCTACAAGATTCCAGCATCCTGTTGCAGGAACATATAAGAAAGAATGTGTTGAACAGGGAAAGAAATACTTTTCAGTTGCTTCAGGCGGCGGAACAGGAAGAACTCTTCACCCGGATAATATGGCTGCAGGTCCTGCTTCTTACGGTATGACTGATACTATGGGACGTATGCATTCAGACGCGCAGTTCGCGGGATCTTCATCGGTTCCGGCTCACGTTGAAATGATGGGTCTTATCGGTATGGGAAATAACCCGATGGTAGGAGCTACTGTAGC
>DAOMHE010000195.1:0-4162 GCA_035430785.1 Spirochaetota bacterium
GAGATTACTTCTTAATTCTCTTTTCAGCTGCTTCCTGAGCATTTTTCAAAGCATCATCAAGAGAGATTTTGCCTGAAGCAAGTTCAGTATACTGCTGACCGAAGTCACCAAGAGCTTCCCAGAAAATGTCACCAGTGTTAACTGAAGGCATCTTTTTAGCAAGGTTAGCCTGAAGTTCGCCAAGTTTCTGTCCGCCAAAACGAGGATCTTCTTTTTTGAAGATTGCATCGTCCCAAACAGATGAGAAAGGAGGAAGCATTCCAGTTTCCTCGAAACGAACTTTGATTGCACTTGCGTCATACTGCAAGTATTCCATGATTTCATAGATGCGTTCAGCATCCTGAGTACCTTTAGGAATAGCTAGGAATGAACCACCCCAAGAAGCAGTCACAGCACCGCCGGCTTTGTAAGCAGGAAGAGCGCGAGCTTTGAACTGGAATTTTCCGTCTTTAGCTGCAGCATCAACCTGTGAAACCCACCAGTCTGGAGAAGTGTAAGAGCAAAGTGTTCCGTTTTTAAGAAGAGCACTGAAATTACCCCAATCCCACATAGTGAATGCACCAGTTTTGTTCCACTCAAGCCATTTAGCTACATATTCTTTAAATTCAGGAGAAGTGAAAGATGGTTTACCGTCTTTAGTAAGAACGTTAGAACCAGTCTGCTGCCAAATCATGAACATAGTATCGCCAAGTCCGCCGTTTCCAGAAGGAAGAGCGTAATTAACAGATTTTCCGCCTTTTTTAGCTGCAGTAAGTTTTTTAGATTCTTCGAAGAACTGATCCCAAGTTTCGATCTTTTCTACATCAACACCGGCTTTTTTCCAAAGAGTGTCATTATAGATAAGAACTACCGGGTGAACGTCGTGAGGAAGACCGTAAGTGTGCTCTCCATATTTTACCCAAGCAACACGGCCAGGTACAACATTTTTGAAAGCTTTAGAATCGTTTACGAACTCATCAAGAGGAAGAACAAAGCTCTTCTCAGGATCAGCGTTAAGGATTCTGTTGTTTTCGATCATCCACTCGATCATATCAGGAACTCCTTTGCCGTCCATCATAACAGCCTGAAGTTTCTGTACGAAAGCGTTCTGAGCAACCAGTTCGATCTGTAGATCGATGTTGAACTTCTGGTCGATATCAGCTTTTCTTTTTTTCCATTCTGCACAGTTATTGTCTGCGAATGACCACAGAGTTACTGTACGCTTCTCTCTTTTAGTACAAGCTACGCCTAGTACCAAAGTGAGAAGAACAAGAGCAGATAGCACTCTCTTCATATAAATTCTCCTTAAAATGATAAATATATCTGAAGTGCATCAGATTGCCTTTTAGTTCGTTCCGAAATATGATTTTGTCAAGAATAATTTTTAAACTGTTCAGTCGGAAAAATTTCCTAATACTCAAACCAGCAAATTAAATACCGCAATTAGCTGAAATAATGGCGATTTTATAAACATATTTGCCATCAATGTTCACACAAAACCCATAATTTTTAAAATCAATCTCTGCATCAACGGAATCTTTTTTATTTTGTAACGCAGAAACTGTCACGCAAAGAAAGAGCATATATTCAACAATTGCTTGACTAGTTCAATTTATTAATCATTTTTATCAGAATGAGCAACATTCTTTTCAGACAAACAGAACCTGCCGATGCCCAAACTATTGAACAAATTGAACAGAAACTTTTCAAAAATTCCTGGGATTTGAACAATATTCAGGAATCATTCGCGAATCCTCTTAACAAATCTGAGATTATCGAAATCGAAGGAGAAGCCGCGGGATATATTATTTATTCAACAAACCGTTTTGAGGCTGAACTTCTGCGCATAGGAGTTATTGAAAAATTCCGCCGTAAGGGACTGGCAGCATCACTCTTGAGCCGTATGTTCACCGCACTTTCAAAAACGGGAATCTGCGAAGTGTTTTTAGAGGTTAACGAAAATAATCCTGCCGTAAAGTTTTATAATAAAAATGGCTTTACCGAAATAGGGTGCCGGAAAAACTATTACGGCAGCGAAAATGCCATCATAATGAAAGCAACGGTAAATAATGAAAATAATAAAAGCTGAATATATAAAAAGCGCAACCGATCCGAAAGACTATCCCAGGATCAGCCTTCCCCACTTTGCATTCATAGGAAGATCAAACTGCGGAAAATCTTCATTAATTAACATGCTCGTAAACCGCAAAGATCTTGTTCGTGTCGGAAACAAACCCGGAATGACACAGAAAATCAATTTTTTTAATATAAATGACGAAATGGTGATGGTCGATCTGCCCGGTTACGGATTCGCAAAGGTTCCTCTAAAGCTTAAAGAAGAATTTGCCGTGATGATTGAAAAATTCATTACTGAATCCGAAAATTTGAAAGCAATATTTTTATTAATCGATTCCAGAAGAAAACCGGGAGAAGAAGAACGCCGTATTATAACAAAACTTTCCGAACTCAACATACCTACGGCGATAATCGCTACAAAATCAGACAAGCTCAAAAAGCCCGAACAGAAAAAATCTCTTGAAACAATAGCTGAAGTTCTTGAGATCGATAAAAAGGATATTTTTCTATCATCATCAACTAATAAAAACGGAAGACGCGAAATTCTTCAGACTATAAAGGAACTGACTTCCGCATAAACTTAAGGAAATGAAGGCGGTCTATCATGAAGTTAGCTGTAATTTCAGACACTCATATCGGAGACCCTGAATCAACACTCGTAAAGCTGGATAAGTCAAGAAATCCCGTTGACGGTTGCAAATTATCATGCCTGATCGAAGCTCTGGGTAAAGACAACGATTATCTGATCTTTCTCGGAGATATAATGGATTTTGCCGTGAATGATTACGGTGATGTTTACCGCATGGGAGCTTACTTTTTTACCCGTCTTAGGAATGAAAATATTGCTAAAAGATTTGTTTATATTCCGGGAAATCACGACTACAATATCTGGGACACGATCGAATATCAGTCAAACGTCATCAATCAGCTAAGTTCAAATCAAAATGTCAGACCTTTTAAAATGTCAGTTCCGCTTCTAATTGACGACAGAACAGGGGTAAATTTTCAAGACAGAATAAAACTCGCAGGAGTACGCAAACGTTCTTCAGAAGAACCTTACGGGGGAATGTTTTTGGACTATCTCATTGCGGACAATATCCCCGGCACTCCGGGGTACATTCCTTTTATAATCGCATTTCCGAACGTATATCTTTTCACTGACGATGGAAGCATTATAATGACTCATGGTCAATATCTCGAATCATACTGGTCAATGACTGCTGAAGTTTTCCGTATAATTAAAGACATCAAGCATCCGTTTTGCATGAAGGATTACGTAGCAGTAAATTTCCCGCTTTGCCAGCTCGGCTCAACCGGCATTGGTCAGGCCGGACCTTTCACGGCAACGGTTCTTGAATCGCAGAAAGACATCACAAGCGGGAAATGCGTTTTAATAAGAAAATACATCCTGGAAATGCTTGAGTATCTAGTTCCGCATAAGCTTCCGAAATTTATCAGAAAAATAATATATAACGCAATAGCGGAGTCGGCAGTCAAAAGACTGAGAAGAATCAGAAATTCGGATTACATTTCGGATCTGACTTCAAAAAAAGACGCTGACACAATAAAACGATTCAATGATTACATAGATTCATCAATTGAAGAGCTTCGTCTGTTTGAAACTGATTTCAAGAAGGCTTCTGCTCCGACAGCACCTGAAACTTTTCTTTTCGGACACACTCATGTTCCGGTAAATTCATCAGACAATAAAACACATGAATACAACGGGAAAAAAATAAAACTTTTAAACTCAGGCGGATGGCTTGAGATTCACGGGGAAACAGAAGTAGCAAGCGGCGGAGAAGTTTTTATTTATGAAAGCGGAAAAGGATTCACATCAAAACGAATCAACGTAAACAAATAAACGCAATCATATAATTTTTGAAAACTTATCCAGAATGGAAAGAGTGACTTCCTGAATTTTTTTTCTTTCAACCAGAACGGAAAGAATATCTCCCGGGAGAATCAGCGTTTTTCCCGACGGCGCAATTATTGTATTATGCCTGTTGATCATTGTAATTGTAGTCCCTACCGGCAGCACTAAATCAGATATCATGCAATGTCCCGTGTAGGTATCCGGATCAACCGATATTTCAATCAGCTCATA
>DAOMHE010000196.1:0-4097 GCA_035430785.1 Spirochaetota bacterium
ATGGATATTTCATCAGGAATTTCAAACATATCTTTGGGGCAGAACAACAAACTTGTTCTATGGCCTAACTATCCTTCAAACCCGGTCGATAGAGTCCGTGCAGTTGAAAACTATCGCCAGTCTTCACGCGAAATTTACAAGGCTTCTGCTGAAGAAGAATCTGAAATAATGAAATCTCAGAACAATCCTAAGATGTCAATTTATACCGATAAAGCCGGCATTCGTGCTGCATCAGCCGTTCCGGGTGCTTTGTTTGACGCTTTCGCTTAAGGAAATCAAATGAAAATAGAACATATTGCCGTTTGGGCAAAAGAGTTGGAGAAACTTAGAAATTTCTACGTATCTTATTTCGGTATGCTTTCAAATGAATTATATCATAACAAAAACACCGGATTCAAATCTTATTTTTTAAGTTTTCCTGAAGAATCTGCTAGAATAGAAATCATGAGCCGAGATGATATAAGTGAATCTGCGTTAAAAGAAATAATCGGGTTATCGCATTTTGCTGTTTCAGTCGGCAGTAAAGAAAAGGTTGATGAACTCGCAGAAATTTTTGAAAAAGAAGGTTTCACTATAGCGAGCAAGCCCAGAACAACCGGAGATGGCTACTATGAATGTGCGGTTCTTGATCCTGAAGGAAATAAAGTTGAAATAACCGTTTAAAAAACCCCGCATAAGCGGGGTTTTGATTATCTTTTTATTGTGTTTTCTCTGTCCGGACCGACAGAAATCATTGAAATTTTGATTCCGACGGATTCTTCCAGAAAGTCAATGTATCTTCTGGCTTTTTCAGGAAGATCCTTATAGTTTCTGCATTGAGAAATATCTTCTTTCCAGCCTTCGACTTCTGTATAGATCGGTTTGATTTTATTCAGCAAGAATGACGGAAACATGTCTATCCTGCGTCCGTTATACTCATAGCCTGTTGCGACTTTTATTGTATCAAAACCGCTGAGAACATCAAGTTTTACGAGAACCAATTCAGTGAGTCCGCAAACTCTTTTCGCCTGTTTCATCAGTTCGACGTCAAACCATCCGCATCTGCGGGGACGGCCGGTTGTTGCTCCGTATTCGCCGCCTTTTTCGCGGAGAATGTTTCCTATATCTCCGGTTTCTTCTGTTGGGAAAGGACCTTCTCCGACACGGGTTATGTAAGCTTTGCAGATTCCGACAACACGTTCAATCTGAAAAGAATTGATACCTGATCCGAGGAGAGCTCCTCCGATTGTAGGATTAGAAGAAGTTACAAAAGGGTATGTCCCGTGATCTATATCAAGGCCGAATCCCTGAGCTCCTTCAAGAATGATTTTTTTACCTTTAGCAGACTCTTCATTGAGGTAATAAGCTGTGTTGATTACCATTCTCTGAACTCTCTGCTTGAAGCGGAGAAGAATATCCATTATTTCATCAACGGAAAAACCTTCTTTTCCGTACATTTTTTCAAGTTCACGGTTTTTAACTTCAAGGACTGATTTTATTTTCTCTTCAAGTTCTTTTTCGTCGAAAATGTCTCCGACTCTAATTCCAGTACGGAAGCATTTATCCGCATACGCAGGACCTATTCCTCTTCCGGTTGTTCCGATTTTATTGCTTCTCAATTCTTCGAGTCCGGCATCAAGAGCCTTGTGATAAGGAAGAATCAAGTGTGCAGCGTCTGAAATAAATATGCGGTATTCTGCATCAATCCCGTGAGATTCAAGATTATCAAGTTCTCTGACAAATTCTTCAGGATCGAGAACCACACCGTTTCCAATGACGCAGATTTTGTCTTTATGAAGAATTCCGGATGGAATAAGGTGAAAAACGTATTTTTTTCCATCAACAACTACCGTATGCCCGGCATTGGCTCCTCCCTGATAACGGACAATAATATCCGCATCACAGGAAAAATAATCAATCATTTTGGCTTTTCCTTCGTCACCCCATTGAGAGCCAATTACAACGGAAACACTCATAAATCCTCCAGGTATCCGATCAATTTTTCGGATATCAGCGCTTTTATATCAGAATATCCGGCAAAATGCCGAAAAGCAGCGCAAACATTTAAAGTCAGACTATACCCTTTTAGTATCAAGCAAAATTCTCAATAAATGTAATATTATTATGGTTTTTTGAAAAAAATCAGAAACCTATCAAAGAAAGATTTCTTTATATGAAAAATTATAAATTTAAAGCTTAGATTTCGGAAAAAGATATAGAACAGAGAATTCTTTCTGTCCGGTCTTAGAAGTCAGGACGACTTTATGAAAGTTATATGTATTTCTAATTAGAAAATATGAAGTTTAAAATTAAAGGAAAAATGATGAAAAAGATAGCTGCTTTCATTTGTTTATTTCTAATTAGCGTAACTGTTTTTGCTCAGCAAAAAATATCTTTGAAAGGTATAATTACTGATTCAATAAGCCGGAAGCCGGTTGATATGGCAACTGTCATGATTTTGGAAATTAAAACCAAAACATATACTGACGAATATGGAAGATATAATGTTACTTTCCCGTCTGCCGGAACATATACAATAATTGTTAAATCAGAAGGAAGTCAGATTTATCAGGAGAAGATTGTAATAAGCGCTCCGGAAGAAAGGAATATTGTACTAAAACCTCTTAAAGTTCAGGGCGGGGCAATTACAATCAAAGGAGACAGAGACATTCAAAAAATTTCCAGACATTCCCTCTCAAACAAGGAAATAAAGGCGATTCCAGCTGCTTTTGGTGATTCTTTGAGTGCTTTGACGGCTCTTCCGAATGTTATGAGAACTGACGGAATGTTCGGTCCACTAATTATTCGCGGTGCAAGTCCTAACTATAACGGATACCTTGTCGATAACATTCCTATTTATAATCCTTATCACTTTGGGGGAATGCATTCTGTAATTAATACGAATATCATAGATGAAATTGATTTATATTCGTCATCTTTTCCTGCTCATTTCGGCAATGCTCAATCAGCTGTAATAAATGTAAATACTGTGGATGAAGTAAAGAAATTCGGAGGATATGCTGATATTTCAATGCTTTATTCTTCTGTTGTCTTGAAAGCCCCTCTGAAAGAAAAATATTACGAAGAGGGAATTGAAAAAATAAAAAATAACGGTTATTTCATTTTTGCGGGAAGAATAGGGTATATATCTCTTTTTCTAAAAGCGACAAAAGAGATTTATGAAGCAATGGGGAAGGATGTTCCTAGTGAAGCCCCTCAGTACGGAGATTATCAGATAAAGATTAAAAGGAATTTCAACGATAGAAATTCAATCAACTTTCTGGCATTTGGATCTTTTGATAAAATGAAATTTGTGACAGAAGAAGATTCTCTTTCGGAATCTGATGACCCTTACCTAACGAATATAAAATTTAAAGAATCAACTTTTTCCCATGCGCAGGGAATTACTTACACTTATACGCCCAATGAAGCTTTGCAGAATAAGCTGCTGCTATATAATTCGATGATGACTTCAAAAATGTTTTTTGCCATGAGAGATTCTGATGTCAAAGTTCTTCGTGACGGTTTTGAACCGCAGACAAAACCAATAATAGCCGGGATAAAAGAATCCGTTAAGGTTGATTTAATAAAAAATTATCTTCAACTTAAAGCCGGCGGTGAATTTACATATTACTACTTTAGAACAGCCGGTACAAGTTTTGAAGTCAATAAAACATCAGAAGATTTGGGAGATGAAGAATGGCTGACTCTTGTCCATCTTGGAGACAATATTAAAAATCAAACAATATCCGGTTTTTCTGAAGTAAAAATAAATTTCGAAGGATTGGAATTCGTTCCGGGAATTCGTACGGAATATTTGTTTTTAACTAAGAAAACGCTTATTGATCCGAGGGGAATGATTGCGTATACCTTTCCGTCCGAAACAACTGTTTCTTTTGCGGGCGGAAAATATTCGTATTTTCCGCAGCTTTCATCTTCGTTTTTTCAGCTAATGCCTCATCTTTCAAAGGCAAAATATATTACTCCTCAATATTCATATCACTCATCAGCAGGAATTGAACAGAAGCTGGGTAAGAATATTTCTGTTAAGATGGAAGGTTTTCATAATTATTATCTCGATCAGCTGACTGAAGAACAATGGATAGATGATGAAGGTG
>DAOMHE010000197.1:0-4090 GCA_035430785.1 Spirochaetota bacterium
TCCGGCGGATTTCGGGCTTCATTTTATTCCATTCAATATCATCCATGCCGCCCTTCAAAATATTGATGTGAATATTTCCATCACCTGCATGTCCGAAAAATACCGCCTTCACGTTCATTTCGCGCAGAGATGAATTTACTTTTTTTATAAATTCTGCAATTGCCGCGCGAGGCAGTGCAGGATCCTCGGCAAAAAATACAGGCGATTCTTTTTCAATAGATGTTCTGATTTTTCTGCGCGAATTCCATATTTTTTCCTTCACGGTTTCGTCATCCGCGCGGATAAAATCATCAGCATTTGTTCTCAGAAGTGCCGAAAGTAAATCATATTGATTTTCGAGATCGGCAATATTCATTGAATCAAGTCTTATAAGAAGAAGAGCTCCCGCGTCAGGGAAAAAAACATCATCAGGGAAATGCTTTGATACAAATGAAGCCGCGCTTTTATCAATAAATTCAAGTGCCGCGGGAGAAATTCTACCAAGAAGAATTTTATTAACGCAGGATATTGCCGATTCAATTGAATTAAATGATGCGAGAATATCACACGAAAACTGAGGCGCCGGTATAAGTTTTAAAATCAGTTTTGTAACAAAAGCAAGAGTACCCTCACTGCCGACAATCAGCTGACCAAGAGAGAACCCTGCCGAGTTCTTAACTGTCTTAGCTCCCCAATGCATTTTTCTGCCGTCGGCAGTTACGAATTCCATACCCAGAACATAATCCTTGGTAGTACCGTATTTTACGGCATGCGGACCTCCGGCGCTGACAGCAACATTGCCGCCGATTGAGCATTCATTAAGTGAAGCGGGATCCGGCGGATAAAACAGTTTTTTATCTGAAGCGGCTTTATTTATTTCCGCGGTGATGACTCCCGGCTCTACAGTAATTGTCATATTATTTTCATCGAGTTCAATTATCCGGTTCATTTTTGCAAACGATACAACAACTCCTTCAAAAGGAACAGCACCTCCGGTAACTCCCGTTCCGCCGCCCCTCGCAAACAAAGGAATTTTTTGCGCAAATAAAATCTTTAATGCTTCTGAAAGTTCATCCGCATCACGAGGCACGATCGTAAAGAATGCTTTTCCGGTGAGCGAAGGAGTTTTGTCTTTTTCGTATTCAGAAACATCCGACAAAACTTCAACACCGAGTGATTGAATTTTCTTTATCAGTTCATTGATATTCTCAATATTCATAGATTAATGATTTCTCACAAATACTTTCTGTCAAATAAATAAATCAGATTTAATTAATTCACAAATACTTCTTGATTGACCTTGCAATATATATTAGACGGATTCATGCAGAAAAAACAATTTAAAATACACGAAGCAGCTGAGGCAGACTGCATCGAAATACTTGCTCTTCAAAAACTATGCTATCTTCAGGAAGCTGAAATTTATCATGATTTCTCCATTCAGCCTCTCACGCAGACATATCAGGAATTGAAAGACGAATTCATTAAATACATCTTTCTGAAATGCCTATTCAATCAAAAGATTATCGGATCAGTACGGGCGCTTGAAAACGCTAAAACATGCTTCATCGGTAAATTGATAGTTCATCCCGATTATCAAAATATCGGTATCGGAAGAGAGCTGATGAATCAAATCGAATATAAATTCTCAAACTCCGCAAGATTTGAACTTTTTACCGGTTCCGAAAGCGTCAAAAATATCAGCCTATACCAAAAACTCGGTTACAATATTTTTAAAAGAGAAAAAATCAAACCGTCATTAGAATTGGTTTTTCTTGAAAAAATCAATTCAAGATTATAATATTATTTTATTGACGCTTTAACCTTTTATTCTGATTACTTCCATAGCAATATTTAATTCAGAGGAAAACATGCAGAAATATATCGATAAAATAAACACGCTTATAGAATCTTTCCCGTATATTAAAGAATTTTACGGAAAGACTTTTGTCATCAAATACGGCGGCAACGCAATGATTGATGAAAACCTCAAAAAGCAATTCGCAAAAGACATGGTTCTTCTGAAATATGTCGGAATAAATCCCGTAATAGTTCACGGCGGCGGACCGCAGATAGATTCAATTCTAAAAAAAGTCGGCAAAGAATCACGTTTCGAAAAAGGACTCCGCGTAACAGATGAAGAAACGATGTATTATGTTGAAATGGTTCTCACAGGTCATGTTAACAAAGAAATAGTCAATAACATCAGTCTCGCCGGCGGAAAAGCAGTCGGACTCGCAGGCAAGGACGGCAATCTCATTCTTGCGGAAAAACTTTATCACGTAGAAAACGGCGAAAAAACCGACATCGGTCTTGTAGGCGATGTAAAAAAAATAAACACCGGAATAGTCTCTGCTCTTGAAAGCGAAAGATATATACCGGTAATCGCTCCTGTCGGGGTTGATGAAAATGGAAAAACCTATAACATAAATGCCGACACAGTCGCGGGCAAAGTCGCCGAAGCTTTGAAAGCCGAAAAACTTATTCTGCTGACCGACATCGAAGGCGTTAAATGCGAAGGGAAACTTCAGAGTTCACTTACTATAAGCGACGTAAAAAAATATATCTCTGAAGGCATCATATCAAAAGGAATGATACCGAAAACTGAGTGCTGCATCAGCGCTCTTAACGGCGGAACAGGTAAAACCCACATAATAGACGGCAGAGTAGAACATGCCGTTCTTCTTGAAATATTTACCGACGCCGGAATCGGAACCGAAATAATAAGATGACCGGATATTACAAATATTTCTGTTCGTCGGAAAAGGCTTTCTTTATCGAGCCTACAAGTTCAGAGGGATCGTAAGGTTTTATTATATAATCCGAAAAAAAAGTTTTCTGCGCACGCATTTTAACTTTCGGATTATTATAGCTCGTTATATAGATGACGCGCGGATGGGAATTGCCGTTCTTAATCCGTTCAACCGTTTCTATTCCGTCAATATCGCCGCCTAAATTAATATCCATCAGAAGAAGATCCGGCAGACTTTGCTCGCATTTCCGCAACGTTTCTCCGGGCGAAAAAGCCGTATCCACATTTGTGAAGCCGTTTAATGCAAGGTTTGTTTTTAAATCTAGGGCTATCAAAGCTTCATCTTCAACAATGAGAATTCTCCGTGAAGAACACATTGTAGCCTCCTATGCTTTAAGACATAATATCAGCAGGAGGATGTAAAGTCAACACCGCATTAGTTTTTTTTAAGTTCGTCTTTGTTGACTTCAATGAACGCAGTAATCTTTTCTATCTCTTTCTGGAAGGAAGCTTTCGTTATCTGAAGATTTACAGTGAGAGTTTCCATATAACCGACTTCATGACCGCAAAGTTCTCCGTCAAAAAGACACATAAAGAGTGCGGCATCCATCGCTATAATTGATTCATTATCATTTTTTTTCAGAAGCTGGCATGACTTTGCCACCTCTTCAACAATACGTCCCTGTGATGCAGCAGATTTAATTTCAGCAAGAGTCTCATCTGCAAGACGGCGGATCTTCTCAACAGTCATATCTCTGAATAAATCAAAATGGATCAACGCTTTAGAAAGAACAGATACATCTGTCTTTTCGAGAATAGCTCCGTCTGACGCAGTCGCCGCGATAGCAATTTTAATTACAGCTTTTTTGACTTTGCTTAATCTGAACATAAGGTCTCCGTTTTAACCAGAAGGTAAACCGTTCAGAAATTCACGCAAGAAAAAATCTTGAATACACTTATTTTTCGGAGGAGGTTTCTTTTGAAAAGAACACTATGCCGGCTCTGTCAATATGTTCTCTTAGGCTGTTGTTTTTAATATCATCATAGATGCGGATATCCGCAAGATAAGGGAAATCAGACTCATCGATTTCATCAATCATACGAGAAACAGTCGCATCATTGATTTCATTACAATCTCTAATAACTATATCAATATCGCTTCTATCTGTAAAATCACCCTTCGCCCGTGAACCATATACCACAACCGAACCTGATTTAACATAATTTCCGATGATATCTAACAGAATACGATAGTTCTTATCACTCAGTCCAAAATTCAAATTGAATTCCTTTCATCAAGAAAATACATGAAGAGTTCATCTAAACACGGATAATAAACACTTTTGAGTCTGATTAAAA
>DAOMHE010000198.1:0-2933 GCA_035430785.1 Spirochaetota bacterium
TTTCACCAAGTCTCTGACTTTTCTTGCTTTTTCACGCGCTTGTTCTATCGAATCTCCGAGGGCAAGCGCAACTCCCATTCTTCTATGACCGCTTACTTCAGGCTTTCCGAATAATCTAAGTGATGTATCAGGAAGAGACAATGCAGAGTCTATATTTTCAAATGTCACATTTTTTGATTCGCCGTAAACAAGCAATGCCGCAGAGGCTGCAGGACCATACTGACAGATAAGCGGAATTGGTAAACCCAATATAGCCCGAAGATGAAGTTCAAACTCAGACATATTTTGAGATATCATCGTAACCATTCCCGTATCGTGCGGCCGCGGAGACACTTCACTAAAATAAACATCATTTCCTTTAATAAACAATTCTACACCAAAAATTCCAAAACCCCCGATTTCGTCAGTTATCGCCCGTGCAACAGCTTTTGATTTTTCAAGAACATCATTTTCCATCGGCTGAGGCTGCCACGATTCTCTATAATCACCTTCTTTCTGAATGTGACCGATTGGTTCCAGAAAAGATGTTCCGTCTTTATGACGAACGGTTAATAAAGTGATTTCATAATCAAAATCTACAAATGCTTCAATAATCACCTTTCCGGCGCCTGAACGGCTGCCTGATTGAGAATAATCCCAGGCTTTTTGGATATCTTCTTCTGTTTTAATTACGCTTTGTCCTTTTCCTGAGGAGCTCATTATCGGTTTAACAACGCAAGGAAGACCTATCTCTTTAACTGAATTTACGAATGAAGAATAATTATCAGCAAAACGATAGGGAGAAGTTTTAAGATTGAGTTTTTCAGCAGCCAGACATCTGATTCCTTCCCTGTTCATAGTAAGCTTCGCAGCATTCGCATTTGGAATAACACGGAAGCCTTCTTTTTCAAGATCTACAAGTGCATCAGTTGCTATTGCTTCGATTTCCGGAACAATAAAATCAGGCTTAATTTCATAAACTGTTTCTTTCAGTGATTTTTCATCAAGCATATTGAATACCCTGAAATCATTAGCAACTTGCATCGCAGGAGCATTTTCATATCTGTCGCAGGCTATCACGTAAATTCCAAGACGCATGGCTTCAATTACAACTTCCTTTCCAAGCTCACCGGAACCCAAAAGAAGCATTTTTGTTGAACCTTTTCCTAAAGGTGAACCTAATTGAACCATAAATCCTCCGTCATTCATCAAATCCAAATTCATTGCAGCAAACTGTCAAGAAATCAATACCGAAATAAAGTAAAATCTGCCGATAATTTAGAAAGGGTGTTTTTATGGAAATTTCTTTTGATAAAGTAAAAGAGCAGATTGAAAAGGAAACCGCTTTTCTTGTTGAACACAAGGCTGCTTATCCTCCTAAGATTTCATTCGAAAAAGGTGGAACAATTATATCATTTTCTGTTCCGTCCTTAAGTGAGTCAAAGATTCTTTCAGTCATAACCCTCATGAAAACTCATCTTGAGAATATCAGAATACATTCTTTCGGTGACGGCTATTATGCTTTTCAGGCAATGAATAAAAACATGTTCACCACCGAAAATATGTTAGATAATTATAAAATTGAAATTTCAGGTCTTTCTTCTTTCAAAATAGAGGTCAGCAGAAAAGGAAACCTGTCGCAGGAAGAAATAAACTTAACAATAGAAATATACCGCTTATTTTTCGCTTCTGCTCTTGATGCAGATCCTTCAGTTCTTCTCACCAGACTTGGAGCTTCTGTATATAAAGACAATCAGGAAATCGGATGGAATTACATTGCCGGTTACGAAGAAGTTAAAAAAACAATCCGTGAATCCATTATCATGCCTCTTAAAAATCCCGAAGTATATGATTCTATTTCAAAACTAACACGTCGGACATTTGAATCAAACAGACCAAAGGCTATTCTTTTCGAGGGCCCTCCGGGAGTCGGAAAAACAACAATAGCACGTATCATAGCGGGAGATGTTAAAATTCCTCTGGTATACCTTCCGGTCGAATCAATAATGTCAAAATGGTACGGACAAAGTTCTCAGAATCTTTCGAAAATTTTTGATTTATGCGAAGAACTTGGAAGCTGTATTCTTTTTCTTGATGAAATAGACTCTCTTGCAGGAAGCCGTGACCAGAACATGTTTGAAGCTACAAGGCGGATTTTATCTGTCCTCCTAAGAAAATTAGACGGAATTGAATCAGCATCAAACACAATCACAATCGGTGCAACCAACCGTAAACACGATCTCGACTCAGCTTTAATAAGCAGATTTGATCAATCTGTTTTTTTTCCTCTGCCTAATTCAAAAGAACGTTCATCAATATTTGCCAATTATGCAGTTCATCTAAATGAGGATGAACTGCATCTGCTCGGAGAAAAAAGTGAAGGACTTTCAGGAAGAAATATTAAAGATGTTTGTGAACATGCAGAAAGAAGATGGGCGAGAAAACTCATCATTAAAAATGAAGAGATTTCTCCGCCGCCGGTAGATTATTATAAACATGCTGTAAACATGAGAAACGCATCTGACGAATAATTATTTTCTAATAATTTTTTTAACATCCATACGTACGCTTACAGGCGAAGGATATTTTTCAACATAACCGCTTCGTAATACAAACTGAATTTCACCCTTGACCGGAAGAGATTCTTTAAGACGTAATTTAAACTCATTCTCTTCAATCGGCTGAGTCATGGGATGCAAAGCTATTTTCTTATCAACGCCTGCAATTCCAATTTTTAAAAAATCAGCACCTGCTATCATTAAATTTGACGGAGCTTCGTTCTCTGCTGTGATAATTATCCAAGTGCCGTAAGATGAAAGCTGTTCTCTTACAGCTTTCATAGATGAATCTCTGAATGAATCAGTAAGAGCATCTTCTCTTGAATAGAAATTTCTAACGAAAAGATTGGCGAGTCCGCCGATCTCCATTCCTGACGGAGTGAGACCATCTCTTTT
>DAOMHE010000198.1:3033-4090 GCA_035430785.1 Spirochaetota bacterium
TTTTTCAGCGGCAATTTTTACTGCCTCACAAAAAGCACCTAGCGAAATAATCAGCTCCCTGTTTCCCGGATCAACAGCCGGGAGAGCTCTATTCTTGTCCCATCCGATAATCCATTTATCTTCAGATATTATTCTTACTGTCCATGGCTGGGTATTGTGACCGCTCGGGGCAAGTGATGCAAGAGATAATATCTTTTCTGAAACACTTCCTTCAGTGTTGTCTTTAAAGTCATCTCTTGTCATTCCACCGCATGAACTTAGATTTAAAATCATAAAAAATATAAATGATAAAGCAGCTGTTTTTGTCTTCATATCTTTCCTCATTTATCAATAAATGAATTTTCTATTTTCAGTCAATACCGAAAATGATTATATAAATCGAGGTTTAATTACTCACCAAAAAAGAGCTTCCAAAAAGGATCTTCTTCAGGACAAATAAATTCAGAATCAAGGTTCCTTTGTCTGATAGTATTTTTTTTAAGCGATGAATCAAACCTTCCCAATATCCAGCTTTTTATTCCATCAGCTTTCAGCAATTCCATGACTTTTTTCTCTTTACCCGGTTTTACTGCAGCGAGAAGAGTTCCTTCACTGATCGCTTCCCATGGATTAAAATTCAATTCTTTTGAAATCGAAAGAATATCATCAGGAATTTCAACACTGTCAAAATCCGCAAAAACCGGAAGGCCGGATGAACGAGACATTTCCCAGAGTCCTCCGATTACACCGCCTTCAGTCGCATCATGCATCGCATTGACTTCACCTGTTTCAAAAGCCAAAAGAGCATCTTTGACGACAGTTATCTCATTAGAACGTCCGATAAGCTTTTCAATATTTAAATCCGACATCCTTCCTCTCAATTTATCTTTCTTTAATATCGCAAGCAGTGAAGAGGCTTCGATTGAAGGTCCTTTTGTCATCAGAATGTTGTCTCCGTCTCTTGCTCCTCCGGGAGAAATCCATTTATCTGAATCAGCAAATCCCCATACACTGACTCCTCCGACAGTCGGAACCGTTACTGCTCCATACCAACCTGTATGACCGCCTACGATTGTAA
>DAOMHE010000199.1:0-2261 GCA_035430785.1 Spirochaetota bacterium
CAGCCTCATCTGCACTCGACGGTATTTTGAAAAAACGCATGGGTCAGGTTTTTCTCGAGCTTGCATCATTTGATCCTGCGCGTGAAGCGTTTTCTTACATGGAAAGATGCGCTGAAATATCCTCGCTATTAAAAGCATCGCGTTTTAATCCGGGCGAAGCGAGGGGTTTTTCGGAAGCAGTTGTTGCCGCAGGCGGTGTTGACTGCAATGAGGTAAATCCGTTTACGATGGAATCAAAAAAAATGCGCGGGATTCATATAACCGGAGAACTTCTGAATGTTGACGGAGATACCGGCGGATTTAATCTGCACTTTGCATGGGCAAGCGGCGCGCTTGCGGGAAGAGCAGTCAGACCATCAAAGTAAAACCTTCAATTGACGAAACAGAACCCGTGATGTCATTAAGTTTTTCTTCACATTCGAAATGAGCGGAAACAGTGAAGCTGATAAATTTTCCGCCTCCGCTTGTTTTTTCAGAAAGGCTGAATGTTTCAAGTTTTTCTGAAAGCAGAACCCTGACTGATTCTGAAACAAAATCAGATGTGCGGAAAACAGCCTTGAATGTTATTTCTCGTGGAAACTCGCTCATCTTGACTTAAATATTCTGTAAAGTACCGTATGTGCGAAAAAAAGACATACTCTGAAAAAACGCCCGATTCTCAATGGTTTGGTGAGTATTCTGTAAAACCATTCTGTGCCGCGTTCTGTAAAAAATTCCGGAGCTTTTCTGTTTTCGCCGGATATTATATCCAGAGATCCGCCTGCGCTTATAAAAACTACATTTTTGAATTGTTTGCCGAATTTCGCGATCCAGCGGTCTTCTTTCGGAAAACCCATGCCTACGAACACGATGTTTGCTTCAGATTTTCTTATGGCTTCAACGACTGATTTCTCACGGTCGGGATTGAAGAAACCTCCGTGTCTGCCGACTATGCGGATATTCGGAAAAGATTTTTTGATGTTTGCGAAAGCTCTTTCTGCGGTCTCGGGTTTTCCGCCGACAAGAAATATTGAAAGCTCTTTAATTTCCGAAATTCTTATAAGCTCCATCATAAAGTGAATGAAAGGGATTCTTTCGCGTATCGGAAACTTGAGCATTTTTGCCGCCCATTGAATTCCGGCGCCGGATGCGAATCTGAGAGAAGATTTATTGTAAATAGTCTTAAGTTCTCTATTAGCGCGGTAACGGAGAAGTTTGTACGGATTGAGATTGATGACGTGATGAACTCCGCCTTCTTCGATCATCTTTACGACTTTTGCAACGGCATGCATACATGTTAGATTATCTATGCCCATTCCGAGAATATTTGAGACACCGACTTCCTTGAGATTGATCTGGTTATATTCAAGAATTATATCCCGGTCTTCTTTGTAAGAATCATAATAAACGCTTTTATCGGTCATAAACACTCCGGTTTGGGGCAGAAAAAAATATCTCACGCCGTTTTGCGGGAAATGAGATGAAAAAGTATTGATTAAATTTCAAAATAAGTTTTTTAATTGATTACAAATTGTGTCAATAATAAAATCTTGTCATGCGGGGCAATATGGATAGAGAAGAACTTATACAAAATTATCTGGCAGGCGAATTTTATCAGCCTTTTGAAGTCGGTGCTGATTTCAGAAAAGAGAAACTACTCGGTACAGTTGATACTTTTCTTAGAGAGTATCTGCCTGAAAAAGTTCTGCGGCTTTCTTTTGTGAAAAATTTTACGCCTGAATATCTTAAACTGAAAAAGCATTATGTTCTTGAGAATTATTTTGAAAACATCAAACTGTTTCTTTCGAATCAGGGAAATGATAATTTATTTGCCGTCAACGGTTCCTATTCTCTAATGCCGCTCGATTACGAAAAATTCGACATGGTTATATGCTCTGACATTCTCGATATGTTCGATTCGATAAATATTCTTGAAGAATCAAAACGTATTCTGAATCCCGAAGGATATTTTCTTTTTACGGGAGTTGTTCTTCCTGATACGGATATAGACGGAATCTATGATGATCTTATTAAATGTATAAATCCTGTTCACTCGGACTATTATCTTGAAACGGATCTCAAAACATTTGCCGATCTCAAGGGCTTTGATTTTATTAAATCGGAGAAATTTGTTTTCAGAAGGAATCTGAAGGATATGGTTTCTCATTATTCCAAGTTCTATTTCGGAAAAGACGTCATGCGCGGAGATCATCTGGCGTTTCTCTCTGAAAACGAAGCTTTGCTTGCCGAGCTTTACGGTTTTGACGGAGAAGAGATCGATG
>DAOMHE010000199.1:2361-4084 GCA_035430785.1 Spirochaetota bacterium
GAAAACGAAGCTTTGCTTGCCGAGCTTTACGGTTTTGACGGAGAAGAGATCGATGAGAATTATGAAGTCGTTCTTTTCAGAAAGAAAAAACTTTGATATTCGGCTTGACAAGCTAACGTCATAAAAAATATTTCTACATACTTACTTGGGGGCGGTTAGCTCAGTTGGTTAGAGCGCCTGCTCGACACGCAGGAGGTCACTGGTTCGAATCCAGTATCGCCCAAGATCTTGGAGTTTACCATGATATCAATTACACTTCCTGACGGTTCAAAGCTATCTGCCGAGAACGGTTCGACTCTTTTCGACATTATAGGACAAATCGGAAAATCACTGCAGAAAGCAGCTCTTGCCGCATCCGTTGACGGAGAAGCGAAGGATCTGAATTATGTTCCAGAGAAAGATTTTTCGCTTAAGGTAATCACGTTCAAGGATTCCGAAGGCAAAAAAATATACTGGCACTCGACTTCTCATTTGATGGCTCAGGCTGTTAAAAATATTTTTCCGAAAGTTAAGCTTGCGATAGGCCCTTCAATCGATGAAGGATTTTATTATGACTTCGACGCTGAGAAACCTTTTACTCCAGAAGATCTAGCTTCAATAGAAAAAGAAATGACAAGACTTTCTCAGGAAAACATTGCCATAGTCCGCTCTGAAATTCCTGTTGCTGATTTAAAAAAGAAATTCGCCGATATGGGCGAAACTTATAAGGTTGAACTTCTTGATGCCATAACTGATGAAATGGGCTCTGTTTACACTCAGGGAAATTTTTTCGATCTTTGCCGCGGACCTCATGTCGCTAAAACCGGCGATATCAAAGCTTTCAAGCTTCTTCGCGTTGCAGGTGCATACTGGCGCGGCGACGAAAAGAATAAAATGCTTCAGCGTATTTACGGAATTTCCTTCCCTGACAAGAAGGAACTTGATGATTACATCCGTCTTCAGGAAGAGGCAAAGGAACGCGACCACCGCAGAATCGGAAAGGATCAGCATCTTTTTGAAGTTAGCAATGAAGTAGGTCAGGGTCTGATTCTTTGGGCACCTAAGGGCGCTCGCATAAGAGTCCTCATTGAAGATTTCTGGAGAAAAGAACATTACAAGAACGGTTACGAAATAATTTATACTCCTCATATCGGAAGAAGTCTTTTGTGGGAAACCAGCGGACACTTGTCTTTCTATAAAGAAGGAATGTATTCGCCGATGGATATTGACGGCGAAGATTATTATGTGAAGCCGATGAATTGTCCGTTCCATGTTATGGTTTATAAAAGCGAACAGCGCAGTTACCGCGACTTTCCGGTGAAGTTTGCCGAGTTCGGAACTGTTTACAGATACGAACGCTCAGGAACTCTTCATGGTCTTCTCCGTGTTAGAGGATTCACTCAGGATGACGCGCATATTTTCTGCCGTCTCGATCAGATAACCGATGAGATACTTGCTGCGTTTAATTTTTCGATGTTCATGCTTAAGAAATTCGGATTTGAAAATTTTAAGATAAAGATTTCAACAAGACCCGAAAAGGAATATGTCGGTTCGGTTGAACTTTGGGATAAGGCGGAAACTGCTCTCAAAGAAGCTCTTCAGAGAAGCGGAATGTCTTACGAGATTAACGAAGGCGACGGTGCTTTCTACGGCCCGAAAATCGATATTGCCGTGAAAGATGCGATAGGGCGCGACTGGCAGCTCTCGACTGTTCAGCTTGATTTTAATCTTCCTGAAAGATTTG
>DAOMHE010000200.1:0-4060 GCA_035430785.1 Spirochaetota bacterium
AGAATTTCAATGCGGAGATTTTTCAAATTTTAAAATAAAATATAATGAAGAACTCCCGAATGATTTGTTCCGTATTCTTAGTGAAGTAAAAATGAAGGAAATCGCCGGAGATATTGATAATCTCCGTAATCAGCTTTCTGAGGCTTTGTCGGAAGTTATCTCGGTTCTTGATGCGTTTTCTTCGTTTGTTTCATTTGACTGCCGCGAAAATAAACGTGTTGAAGCATCAGAAAATGCTGAGGTTCTTGAATTACTCTATAACAAACTTGAAAGTTTAAAAACGGATTTTGAAAAATATATCAACGGAATAATCAGCAAGAAGAAGAAAATGTATGATTTTCTTTGTGAAATCCGGAATGAAATATCAGGTTTCGCTCAGTTTTTTGAAGATATGATCGATATTTCAGGAATGTTTAAAACAATTATTGTACTTACTCAAATAGAGCTTTCGCGTCATGATTCCCTCAATACTCTTCTCGGAGGTGCTTTATCTGATGTAAGTTCGATTCCGGATAGAATTAAAGCTGTTGTTTCAGAGGGGCGGACAAGATTTAATGAGTTGTCTGGACAATTTGAAAATTCGGTAAATTTTTATGATGAAAAATTTAAAGAACAGAAAGCTCTTCTCGAAAAAAGCATAAAACTTGTACGTGATATTTCTGTTCAGGTTTTTGAATCAAAGAAATATCACAACGATTTTCTGACTGAGGCCGGACAGAAAATCTGCAATGTAAGAAATCTTATTGCTGATGTAAATGTCCTTCTATCAACCTTTTCTTCATGTTCGGATGAATTAAATCGTAAATATTCTTCAAGTAATATTCCGGGGAAAAAAGATATAGTTGAACGGTACGGCGATTTATTAAAAAGTATCTCCGACTATTATTCCGATGGCTGTACTTCCGGCGATTATAAGTGCATGATGCTGGTATCACTTATTTCTGAAATGAGAGTTAATGGTGAAAGAAAAAGTGTTGAGTTTTTCTAGATCTAATAGTTTAGAATGTTTTTAAGAATTGAGTTGAAAATGACTGATGATTTTTTTACATTTTCCTGCCAGTTTTGTGCGGCTGAGTGATTGGCATTGTCGGAAACATATCTGAGAGCAAGCACTTCTTTTTTTTCTATCAGACTGCAGATTTTTGCCACTGCGGCTGATTCCATATCGGCGAGATCTGCTTCAAATATCGTACGTTTATAATCGTTTGTTGCGGGATCGCATATAAACAGATCACCGCTGATGATTCGTCCGTATTTCAGATTTTGCCCCGATTTTTTCGCAGAAGTTTCGACAATGCTTTTGAATTCAGAGGATGATCTTTTTATTACGGCTGATTTCATTTCCGAAAAAGGAGTAACTCCATGCGGAACCCTGAGGCCCGTTACGTCCATATCGTGCTCGCAGAATTCATCACACAAATATAAGTCGCCGACATTCTGATCAGAAAGACCGCCGGAAGTTCCCATTATAAGAATTCTTGATGAATGCTCGGCAATTTTTGCGGTATAATAAGATGCAAAAACTTTTCCGATTCCGCACAAGGCAAGAACAGCTCTGTCATTTTCAAAAATATTGTCAGTAAGTTTCTTCCAGGAATATAGATTATCCTTAAGAATCTCTGCGGCTTCATCTTTGACTGCAATTATAATGCCCAATTTATTACTCATAGTTATATCTGTTTAATGAATCCGTTTTTTGCGTCAATTTCTATTTTAAAGTAAAATTTAATATTTTTTCATATTTTCAACAAAATGAAGTAACAAATGTTTTATTAGCGATACATACTTATGTTATGAATATTTAATTTCTTGACTTGCCTGAAGTCAGATGAAATTGTTAAGTATATTAAGGAGTATTTTATGAAGAAAAAAATATCACTGATTCTTCTATTTCTTCTCATCGGAGCTGTAGCTTGCGGAGGGAAAAACACGAAGAAGGACAATACGCCGGCAAAAGATGACATGTGGGGCGAAGAAGAAGGGTATGCTACCATTTTTGACGGAGATACTGCTCTTGCAAGGGACAGAGCAATTGACGATGCGATGAATAAGCTCGTTAAAGTTAAACTTGGTATGACAATATCCGGAAAATCCATTGTTGAGGATTTCCAGCTTGTAGAATCTGTAATTGAGGCTAAAACTTCCGGAATGGTAAAAGACTGGAAAGTGGTTAACGAAAAAAAGGATGGGGATACTTTTATCGTCAGAGTAGCCGGAAGAGTTTATCCGCAGGCAGTTGATGAAACCATAAGAGCAACTATCGAAAATTACGGAAGACCTAAATTCATGGTTCTTGTTAAAGAAAACTTTGAAGGGAAAACCAATGCAATCGGTTCGACTGTTGCAGAACACGAAATGATGAATATAATGGGCAAAGCCGGTTTCGAATTTGTTGATGCTGAAACCGTAAAAGGTCTTGTTGCGAAAGAATTTGCAAAAATGAATTCTGTTCTCAAAGGACAGATATCAGCTGACGGAGACGCTCAGGAGCTTTTAACTGACACAGGTGCTGAAGTTATCATTCTTGGGGACATCAAGGTTAATGACCAGACTGAAGTGCTGAAGAAAAAATTTCCAAATTCAAGCATGAAGTCAAAAAGTGCGACAATTGTTTTAAAGGCAATTGATGTTTATACTGGTGCAATTCTTGCTTCTGTTGCATTTAACGGAGTAGGTGCGCATATCTCTGATGAAGTCGCTTCTCAGCAGGCTGTTCAGAGAGCTTTGGCTTCCAGCAAGGCTCTTGGGGAAGACGGCAAGACAGGCGCTTTTATAAATGATATAGGCAAGAAGTTCCTTGCCGCTGCTACAAGAAGAATGATCAAGCTCAATATTGCAGGACTTGATTATGCTGATCTGGCAAAATTCAGAAACGCAATTGAGCAGAGAGTACGCGGAGTAAGTAAGGTTTATTCAAGAGGAACATCTGGTAAGCTTGCTGTTATCGAAATTCAGTTTGCAGGTAAAACAACAGATTTTGCTGATGAGCTTTCCGCAAAAGCTGATAAATTCGGTTTTACTGTAAAGATTGAGCAGAGTTTTCCGACAAAGCTTATAATATCAGCTACAAAGAATAAGTAATTTTGAATTATAATTTAAAAAAACCGCTTCAAATGAAGCGGTTTTTTTATGTCTCAGAGATTTCCTGTGTGACGAAGAATCTGCTCTTTCTTTTATATTCGATCAAATAGAATACTGAAATTACCTGAATCAGAGTCATTGTTAAAGGTATCAGCCAGAATTTTTTAAAATCTGTAACACCGTTATTCGTAAAATGATCCAGAACTCTTCCGCAAAAAATATTTCCGACAATGCTTGCCGCGCCGCCTGTGATCATTCCGTAAATCTGATGAACTCCCGCTCTGTCTTTTTCGGAACAAAGCTGATCTACCATAATTGTTATAACAGGAAAAACAAGAGTATACGCAAGACCGTGACAGAATATTCCTGGAAAAATGAAAACTCCTGATGGCAAAATGAACATTGCATAGCGGATCATGTTGAAAACGCTTCCGGCGATGATTGTGGCGCGGTAACCGAATTTAACAACTATTACAGATAAAAAAATCATCGCGAATATTTCCGAAAGCTGCCCAAGGGTTAGAAAAGGTGATACGGAATTTTCTTTTATTCCTGAAGCCTTAAGATACGGTGCGGCGGCATACATGTAGAATTTGTCGGAACATGCCGCGATAAAAATTACAGCTGCATATCTCATTCCTTTGCTGCTTCTGAGAACGGAAAGTGCTTCCTTGTTTATAAATCCTTTAAATTTTGCTTTAACTTGAGGTTTGTGTATGCGTTTTATTTTGATGAACAATACGCTTATTCCGAGAATTAAAGATGCGCATGATCCGAGTATGAATGCCTGTGATAATTGGGGATGCGGATTAAAGAAAGGATTCATCCATAAATATCCGAAAAACCATGCGGCGCATATCCAGCCGATTGTTCCCCATAGGCGTATTCTGCCGTATTTGTTTTTGTCTTTTAAATGATGAAAGATTACAGCGTTACCGAGAGGAAGAATATTGCTTGTGAAAAGCGCCATCAAAAAATA
>DAOMHE010000201.1:0-4056 GCA_035430785.1 Spirochaetota bacterium
TCAAGAACACCGGTTTTGGCAGCTATGCATTGAGTAAAGCGCAAATCCAGTCCTCCGAAATTATTGATCCGTTTTTGATAATGCAAAAAATCATCCGCGACAATTCTTTAATATCCACATCCTCCGGTATTTGTTTGGCATTCAGCAAGTCGAAAAAATCTCTCCACATTCCGTTTGTTTCAATCTCTGATGATAATTGCTTTAATGTCGGAAAAGAATTATCGTCTATTTTAAATGACTTATATATTTTTTCCAGATTTAAATTATCTAATGGATAGTTTCTCATTCCGTCAAATCTAATATAAAGATGTGTTTCGGAATTTTTTGATTCATCGACCATGGCTTCTATATCATTTAAACTGCTATTATCGCAATCAATGGTCAGTGATACGAATTTTGTACTTCTTAATGGTAATCTTTTTATTTCATAAATAGAATCATCTGAAGTCACAATGTTTAACGAATACTTCGCGGAATTTTCTTCTGCAGAGCAAGCTTCAGCGTGACCCGGGTATGCAGCTATTATTTTACCTGATACCTTAAAAATTTTAGTTGTGCTGATCCCGCCGAGTGCGTAAAAATCAAGAGGAAGCTTTTTGAAAAAGGTCTTCATTTCAATTTCATTTTCAGCATATTCTTCAATGTTTAAATTGAAAAGACCTATATGAAAACCGTCTTCAGAGCATTTATCCGTTAGAAAAATATCATCTTTTCTGGAAGATCCGTAAAAATAAATTTTTTCATTACCTTTTTCTATTATAAATGGTTCATTATCTTTTGTGAAAATCTTATCTGCGGATTTAATGTCTAAATTCAATTCCTCCATCATTCTTCTTTCTTCTTCAGTAAGAAGAATGATAATTTTTGCATCAATTCCGTTTCTATCTGCAAAAATACTGTTTAAATTATCTGTTATTTCAGGGGATATACTTGTAAAAATATTTCCTGGGATTAGGATTGCATCCGCATCAGCTGAATCTTTAATTGCGTTTTTGAGCGTGTCCAGGCGGTCTTCGTCCGATATTGGAAGAAAATCATCTGTTATACCAAGAGCAAAATCAGAAAGAAGAACAAAACGCATATTTTTACCGTAAAAAATGTCTTATATAATTATCGGCATCATTATCTTCAAACTTGATTGTGTTGTCATCATCAAAATGATCAAAAACATCTGAAGTATATTTTATTATTATACAGTACGCTTGGACGGTAAAATGGTTGACAATCGTCTGAAAGAACTGATTAATAATGATATAAAAGAAAGGTTAAATGATGAATTTATTGAATTTAAGATTTTTAATTGTCTGCTCTCTTATGCCGGCAGTACTGTTTCTGTCATGTAAAAAGGATAATGAATCCAAACAAGAGAATATACCGGTTGTTGAAAAGAGTGTTCTAAAGATCTCTCCGGCACCCGAAGGTTCTCCCGTTTCCAAATATGGAAAACTTCAGATTAAAGGAGTCAATCTTTGTGATGCGAACGGAAATATTGTTCAATTAAAGGGAATGAGTCTTTATTGGAGCCAATGGTCAAACGGATTTTGGAATAAGGATGTTGTTAATACTCTTGCGGATGATTGGAAATGCACGGTAATACGTGCCGCAATGGGAGTTGTCAAGGGCGGTTATCTTGAAAATTCCGGAGAAATTGATAAGCTTAAAATAGTTCTGGATGCGGCAATTGAAAAAGGTATTTATGTAATCATTGACTGGCATGATCATGATGCGATAAGCCATACGGAAGAAGCTAAGAAATTTTTCGCTGAAATGGCTGCCGGATACGGTCAGTATCCTAATGTTATTTTTGAAATATTTAATGAACCTATAAATGATCAATGGCTGGATGTAAGAAAATATTCCGAATCTGTCATTGAAACGATACGCGCCAACGGATCAGACAATGTCATAATTGTCGGAACAACCTCATGGTCTCAGGATGTTGATATTGCTGCAGAGTTTCCAGTCAAAAACGGAAAGAATGTTGCGTATGCTCTTCATTTCTATGCGGCGACTCACAAAAAAACATATAGAGACAGAGCTGAAGCTGCTATCGCAAAAGGTCTTCCTATTTTTGTTTCTGAATGGGGTACTTGTGAAAATAACGGTGACGGTTTCGTAGACATTGAAGAAAGCCTGATATGGCTTGATTTTATGGATAAACACAAGCTTAGCTGGTGCAACTGGTCATTGTTTAATAAAATGGAATCTGCATCTGCTTTGAAACCTGAGGCAAAGCCTTCAGGAAAGTGGAATAATTCACTTCTTACTGAATCCGGAAGATTTGTTAAAAAGAAAATATCTGAATAAAAAAAAGCGGGCATTATTAAAAGCCCGCCCCCTTTTTAAGGCAGAAGAAGTCTCTGTCTTTTGTCTTTCTATGATAAGTTTGTCTTATTTTATCATGGAATAAGTTACTTTGAATTCACCTTCTGTGTTTGCAGGTACTCTGAGGATTCGTTTTTTAGAATCAAAATCGGTATAATCTTTTCCATTGAATTCGACTTTTGAAATGATTAGATTTTGAATTTCCTCAACAGGATTCATCGGAAATTCCCGGTTCTTTGAAGATTTTTCGATGTTGTAGAAAAGAGATGCATCCTTTTTATGAAAATATAGATTTCCATACAGATAAAGATAATAGGCTGTTTCAAGTGAATGATATGCGCTTTTCCAGTAAGAGCCCTTATATTCATCTTCGTCTGTTTTAAGTCTTTTCCCGTCAGGTTTAACTTCATCAAAGATGTCCCCATACTCCTTGTCGATTGTATAGCGCTCGAAAAAACCGCATGCCTCATCAGCCATTTTGAGATACAAGGTGTTTCCCGTTACATAATAGTTGATTAGACCGCTGGTGATTGCCTGCTCAAGAGTCCAATAGTTTTTATTGTCATTGGTAATAACTCCTTCGAAGCTGTCTGCGAAATTGTATGGTCCGCCGTTTGATTTATCCCATGCTTTTTCGTTGATGTTGTGAAGTATTTTTTCTGCTGTTTCTGAATATTCTTTTTTCGGGCTTATCAGATTTGCACGCTGAAGACACCATGCAGTTTTCAGCATATGGCCGATAAAAATGAATGATTCTTCGCGGGGTCTCCATTCGGAGTCATATTGCTCTTCATAGCCGATTTTTCTTGATTTTGAGGTCGGATACATGTGTGTAATAACATTGTCCGCAAGAGAAATAAGTCTTTCTTTGTATTTTTCATCATTAGTTATAAGGTAAAGAGAAAGGCCGTGTGTCGTTACGCAGTCCATGGTCGGTGTAAATCCTTTCCCTCTCGGATTTCTCCAGTCATAATCGGCTGATTCAAAATATCCTTCGTATCCTTTTCTATTGTCATACAGTTTTTCGTCCAGAAGTGCGCGCGATTTAATCAGAAAATCAAAATGTTTTTCATTGCGGGTAGCGTCGACAAGTGCGGAATAACCCAGGAGCGCATAGTGCTGCATGAAAGACCATTTTTCTCTTTGCCTGTTGTTTTGATTCAGAAGAATATCATAAGTGAAATCAATATTTCTCCCAGTAGCATCAACGGTAGTATAAAAACCTCCGTGTTCTTTGTCGTAACACTTTGTTCTGATGAAATCTTCAGCATAGTTTGCATACTTTAAGAATTTTTTATCACCAGTAAGCATATACGCGCGGGAGAAAGCATACATTATTCTGCTTTGAGACAATGTTGACTTATAATTATTTCCGAGGACGTCTCCATTGCGTGCAACCATTGTAAAGAACCCGCCGTTCTTTTCGTCATATGTTTTAGTCCAGAATTCTGCACTGGTACGCGCGAAATCTACAGCTTTATCCGGGTTTTTAAGCATTATGGAATACATGTCTTTTATTTTGTATTCAGCCGGATATTTTTTGCAGGCCGTAATAATGCATCCAAGGGTTAAGATTAGCAGTGCAATTTTTCTTGTATTCATATTATCTCCTTTGTTTGTCATTTGCGTATTCCCTCTGTTAGTCCTTCCGTAAACTGTCTGTGAAATTTCAGAAATAAAAGTAATGGAATTATTATAGAAATAAAGCCTGCCGCGAGTACTGCTCCTGTG
>DAOMHE010000202.1:0-4044 GCA_035430785.1 Spirochaetota bacterium
CTTCCACCAAATTGATCTGAAGTTTGCGTTTTTCATCTTTTGTAAGAGAAATAGACTGTTTGAACGTTTCGTAACCGAAAGCCTTAATTAGAATTGCTAAACTTTTACTGTGTTCGGCATTGATTTTTACTGATTGTTTGCCCGCAAGTTTTCCGTCTATATATATATCCGCATGTCTTACCTTGGTTATAATCTCAAGTGATGTTTCATTTTTTTTGATTTCAGTTTTAATTGGTTCTGCGGCAACTGTTCCGCCGAGGATTTTTCCGTCAGTTTTTGCCATGTCAACAGTCAATTTCGTTTTTTTGCTGATATTAAATGTATTAACATTACTTACAGAAAGTTCATTTTGTCCCGAATCATATGTTTTAACTTTCCAAAAATACTGACCGGGATGCAAACTTAAAGCAGGAGTTGAGTTTGTGTTGAAAGTTTTTCTGAAGACAACAGCTAGAAACTGTGAATCTTTTGATATCTCAAGACTGTAAACGACATCAGGAATATTTGTCCATCCGAAAGGTATTTCTGCTGCGGGCTCTATTTCTTCTAGCTCTTTTGCGGTGTTATTTGCCGGGAATGAAAGATTTGGCGCTTCTGCATCTATAAGAGAAAATTTGCGGATTTCGGAGTAAGCTGTTTCTTTATCTGGATTATCTTCTTTTACTTTCCAGTAATATGTTTGCTTCTTAAGATTTCCTTTTATTTTGATATAGTTAGTATCTGTTTTGCCTGAAAAAATTATGTCAGAAAAAGCTTCATCGGATGCAACAACAACTTCATAACGGGCGATTGAAGGATCCTGTTTCCAGCTGAGTGTTATTCCGTTCTTTTCTGCTGTCGCTGAGCCGAATTTTGCATTGTCCGGAACCTGAAGAGTAGGAGGTACAGCCTCGGTTCTTTTGGATACTTTGAATAGAGCAGGGCGGCTTTTTGATTCATAGCCGCTGAGTGAAGCAATGTTAATTTTAGTTTTGATTCTCCAGTAATATTTTCCTTCAGGAATATCGTCGAGCGCAATCTGTGTTTGAGCTGTCTGAATCGATTTTATTACAGATGAAAAAGTTTCATCTTCGGATATTTCAAGAATATAACTGGATGCAATTTCATTTCTGCTCCATCTGAAGTTTATTAAAGGAAGAGCTGAATCGAAATAAACTGAAGAATTATTTGCAGGATTAGCGGGATATACCGGTGTATCTTTTATAAGCAGAAGTCTGCGGGTTTCGCTTAAAACTATATCACCGCCCGCAGTTTTGCTTTTAATTCTCCAGAAATATCTTCCTTCGAATAGTTTTAAGGATTTCTGATTTTTATATGTTTTGAGATTTTCTGAAAAATCACGTTTTGTTGATATTTCGATAGATGAATTGAGGTTTTCTTCTTCTGAATGTGAAAATGCAACATTGAAGCTGTTTATATCGGAAATAATTATTTTATTATTTTCAGGAGAGTTTAAAATAATTTGCTGTTCAATCAACTGCGGATTGTTTGAGTTATTGGCGATCATAAGCATCTGATTTTGACCGACGGCAACTTCTCCGCCAGGAGTAATATATTTAGCACTTCCTGAAGATACAGACATATTGATGTCTGATGATGACGATTTAGAAATCTGAGCATCGGCAGATTCTAGTGCGATGATGGAGTTGCCTGATTTGATATTCAACTCGGTATCCGCCGAAGCGCCGGATCTTTGTGCAAAAATTGAACCTTGTTCAAAGTTAATATCTATTTTATTTCTATCCTGAGAAAATAAAATTAACGAATTTTCGTCCATGTTTATATCTGTTCCGTCAGATAAATGAACTACTGCTTCTGAGCCTTCTTCGGTTTTAATTGAATCATTATTGTAGACTGGTGAATTTTGATCAATGGTTGACCAAATGGCCTGTTTTGAATATTTACGGAGAGCGCTTTTTTTCTTGAAAGATACAGTACCTATCTGTTTAGAATTTTCGGCTTTTAGATCTTTGTTCAGATCAGAATAAAGAAGTACCGAGAATACAGCAGCAGCGGTAAAACTTGAAAAGACTGCAATAATATCAGAAAAAATAGAATTCATACCATTACCTATTTGTGAGTTCTCGTGAACACGCCGTCCCAAGCAGAATCAGGAGGAGTAATCTTGTAAAGCTCGCATCTTTCAGCAAGCATGCGGGCAGATTTGTCTTTGCGGCCCTTAGCTTTTTCACTTTCAGATAATTTGGCTATTGCAGAATCCCATTCCCTTGCCAGATAAAGTTTAAATCCTTCTTCGTATAGTTTTACGTGATCGACTAAGTTCGGAGTTGCGTCGGTTTTTCTGCATATCAGCTCATAAAGTTTTACGGGTTCATTTTTACCCTTAACTCTTACAAGATCAAGTTCGCGCGTAAAGCATGTTCCGCCTGTGTGATCTTTAATCATTTCTGTGATGAGAATGTTTGTTCCGTAATCTTTGCCCGCGGCTTCAAGACGCGCTGCGAGGTTGACGGTATCACCCATCATCGTGTAGGAGGCGAGGGCGTCTGTTCCCATGAAGCCTACTTTGGCAGGTCCCGTGTTGAGTCCTATTCTTATGTCCATTTCTCTTGCTTCAGAAATATATGCGTTTTTTGATTTCCAGAAAGCGCGCAAGTCGTGAAGTTTTGCTATCATATCTATGGAAGCAAGACAGGCTTTAGTCTGATGATCTGAAACATCTACCGGAGCATTAAAAATTCCGACTATTGCATCACCTATATATTTATCGAGGACTCCGTCATAGTTTTTGAGAATTATTGTCATTGAAGAAAGATATTCGTTCAAAAGAGAAGCAAGATCTGCTGACTGAAGTTTTTCACTGATTGTTGAAAAACTCGCGACGTCGGAAAAGAATGCTGTAATTTCTTTTTCTGAACCGCGCTTTAAAGCGCCAAGATCTTTCATCGCTTCGTTAACTACAACCGGATCTACCATGTTCCCGAGAATATTTTTAACTTTCTCACGTTCTTCCAGTCCCAGTCCCATGTGAACAAACGAACCGGTTAACTGACCGATTTCATCTCCGGAAGAAGGTTTGATTTCTACTCTGAAGTTTCCCTTCTCGATTTCATTGGTAGCATGCAGAAGTTTTAGCAGAGGAGTCGAAAATGTTTTCGCGAAAAAATATACGAAAAGAATTGCGACGGAAAGAGTGATTCCCAGTATGTAAACGTTGATTCTTTGAATAGCGTAAACGCCTTCAAAAGCTTTGCTTTCCTCTATAGTTGCGATTATACCTATTCCGCCGAATCCGATCTTGCTGAATGAACCCAAATGGGTTTTTTTATCAGAATCAGAATAGCGTATGGTGCTGTTCGGTGATTTGCTCTTGAGCATTTGCTGAACTATCGGAGATTTTATGAAGTTTCCGTGGTTGAGTACTATTGCTGCATCATGATGTGCAAGTACTTCTCCGTCTCCGTTTACCATAAATGTTGTCGTACTGTCTGAAGTCTGAGCAAATGAAGGCAGAAATCTTTCGAGTTTTATATAGCATGCAAGTGTTGATTCAACTTCTCCATTGTCGCTTTTTTTAAATGGAAAAGATATTGCAAGTACAGGATTTTTGAATCCTCTTGAAACATTAAATGCCATAAATTCATTTGAAAAAGCCCTCAAGAAGGAATCGGAAAACTCCTGATTTATTCTGTTGAAATCATCAATGGAAATCTGATTATTCTGCATGAAGTCTCTGTTTTCAATTGATCTTGTTATAATCAGTTTGTTGCCATCAGATTTGCGGATAATCGCAAGGTAGAGAAGAGTGCTATCGTTAGTAAAAAAGTTTTTTGCGAATAAATATTTCTGTTCTTCGCTCTTAAACTCCTGATTCATTGCTGAAGCCATCAGATTAAGTTTATCGGCGATAGAAAACAAGTCGGATTCGACTTTTTGGGAGATGATGGATGTGGTACGGTTATTGTTGGTTTCAATCGTACGCTGCATGTCATTTTTAAAAAACACTGTTGCAATTACGGTCATAACCGTTAGAGCGGAGATTATTACTAAAGAAACGATCATTATCAATTTAGTTCTAATTTT
>DAOMHE010000203.1:0-3922 GCA_035430785.1 Spirochaetota bacterium
ATTAGAATCTTCACAAGAGGATGGTAATGAATAGATGAAAAACATTTTTATTTTTCAGGAGTAACTCCTGTTAGATACGGATATCCATTATTTACTGAGTTTTTTAATGACCATGTAGTATGAAAATCCCATGAAGTAAATGTTTCCTTTTTTTTCATGTTTGCGTTAGTTATTGCTATTCCAAAATCGTTATCGGCCGTACCTTTAATGAAATAACTGTCAGGAAGTGATATCTCGCTATATGCGAATCCCAGTAATCCGCCTAGATCATTGCTTCCGCTGACTGATCCCGCAGCATACGATGTAGCTATAGTGCCGTAATCATTGTATCCGACGAGTCCTCCAACCTGGCCTCCTCCTGAAACCGATCCTGTCGCATAACAGTTGATTATTTTACTCGTATCCGACCATCCGTTATATGCAACAAGTCCGCCTGTGTAGTTTGTTCCTCCGGTGACTTTCCCTGTCGCAAAGCATTTTGTTATTTCACCCAAATCGGATAAACCAACGAGTCCGCCGACATACTGTGAGCCTGAAACAGATCCTGTGGCGTAACACTCACTGATAATACCCGAATTTTCGCCGACAAGCCCGCCCCGTTTGATACTTTTGTATCCGACATTTCCTGTTGCATGGCATTTGCTGATCTTGCCTTGATTATTGTAACCGACAAGTCCTCCATTTGTAATGCCGAAATCGTTATCAGGATTAGAAGTATGTCCGATTGTTCCAGTTGCATAACAATTGACTATTATGCCTTCTTCATTGTTGCCGACGAGTCCGCCATGATAGTTTGAATCGTTAGGAGCGGCGCTGTTACCGCCGTCAACACTAACTGAAGCATAGCAATCGCTTATTGTACCTTGATTGTTGAAGCCGACAAGCCCGCCGGTATTGCTTTTCATTGATAGGACTTTCCCGGACGCATAACAATTATATATCGCCCCTGAAATGTTTTGACCCGCAAGAGAACCTACATTTTTGTATCCGTATATTTCAATATCGGTTAATCCAAGACTGAATACCGTACCGTTGTCTATGCATCCGAATAATCCTATATTAGTTGAATCGTAAGTATAGTTTAATACTTTGAGTGAAGTAACCACATACCCGTTGCCGTTCAGAATACCGGAAAATCCCGAGCTGGTAGAGCCAATCGGCGTCCATGTGTTTTTATATTCAGAAAAATCCATGTCATTGGAAATTAGATAGTGTCCTGACTGGTTGTTATTAATTTTTTGCAATCCGTCCAGATCGTATATCAAATTAAAGCTTAAGGTGTTGCCGGAAGATGCGGTCTCTACGCAAAATACATTATTGCCGATGCTTTGATTGCTGTCGTTGAACGCTGTTATTCTCACAATATAACGCATCTCTGGTGTGAGAGAATTTTCGGTAAATGTTTCCGTTGTTCCCGGAAGTGAAGGACGCGGGATGGGAAGAGTTTTGCCTTTTAAAGGGTCACAACTCATGGTAAAATGATCCACTGTTCCGGTTTTCGAAATGGTGATTGTGACACTTGTGTCGGTTGCTGTAATAGCGGTTGCGTGTAATGATACTTTCGGGTTATCCGAGTCAGGGTTGTTTTCATTTGATGAACCCTGACCGCCACCGCATGAGCTTAATGATGTTATAGCGCAGGCAAGTATTAATAATGCTGCCGATCTGTAGAATTTTTTCATGAGAATTCCTCCTGGTAATAAATTTTCCACCGGAGAAGATTTGAAAAACTTCCGGAGGAAAGTATTATAATGACTGAGAATCCTGCAGTTATTTACTGTCAGAAGTAGAGTCATATTCGATTATGTTTTATTTATAGTGATATTCTTAAAAATTGTCGTCCGTATTTGGAAAATCCGGTCTAGTTTTTTCTGCACGTTTTTTTGTTCTTGAAAGGGGATTAGATTGAGTATTTATCGCGGAAGTCACTAGGCGACAAACCTGTGTCTTTCTTGAAAGCATCGTTGAAAGAACTTTTTGAATTAAACCCTACTGTATAGGCTATTTCAAGAATTGACATTTCTGAATTCCGGAGAAGTAATTCTTTTGCTTCCCGGATTCTATGGAGATTTACAAAACTTCTGAAATTCATGTTCATTCTGTCATTTAGTATCAGTGATACAATATGATTATTCAATCCCAGTTCAATGCTGAGCGATTGCAGTGTAAGTTCGCTGTTACGATAAATTTTATGAGACTCCATTAACTGCGTTATTCTGGCTACTAAACCGTCAACATCTGTTGTTTCAGGAAGTGAATCGGCGCTTCGTGTGTTTGAAATTCTTTTATATATGGTTTGTGCGATTTCAGGATAACTATAGCTGAACAGGAAATAACAGACGCCTATAAATTCAAGAATAGTTGATAATGTAACGATGAGTATTTTGTTCAATGCGATTTGTGCAATAACCAGGAATAGAGATATGATGCTCAGGAATATGTTGATGAGCATCATGAACCGGAGATACTTTATGTGTCTGGCTGATATTTTTATTATTCGGTGAACCATATTAGCAGACAAAGCGAAATATATGGCAATTGAAAGAAATGATGCTGCTTTCATCGCATTGAATACCGGGAATTTTCGGTAAACATGCGTATCGGGACGCACAGAAAGATACCATTCGACCATCGAATGATCGATTAGTTGATAGGTAACTGTAAATGCTGCTGCACACGCAGGGGCAAGGAAGTGCAGAAGGGAGAGTTTATTAAAAGATATATCCGGATTGAGAAGAGCCCTGAAATACAGATAGAATGACGGTCCGATCAGAAGGATCGCGACTATGTCGCCGTGGATCAATAGAGGCGCGTAATATATATAGCGGAAATGCAATGCCCACCAGGCAAGCAGGGTATACGATACAGAAAAGAAACATAAAGAGAGAAGATAGTTTACGGCTGTTTTATTTTTATGAATAAGCTGTAGCAGTGAAAATATTGCAAGGATGATGCAAATGACTAAGTTGATTTTTCCGCTGACTGAGTTTATTATTTGCAGTATCATTTTTTGTTCTGAAACCAATCCGCGAAAAAAGTCTTTTCATGGAATTCCATTCAGCGGCAATAATAATATATATGCAGCTTGCTGACAATAAATAAATCACAATTCTTAATTTTGTTTTATAAATATTTTCTAAAGATGCTAAACTTTGCTGTTTTATTACAGATAAATCGTTGTTTTTTCTCTCGCGCCGTAAAGTTTCAGCGGAGGCTTCACAAGATGGTTCGCATTGTACAGCATGATGTCGACCTGTTCATCTGTCCGCAAGGGATCGTGATGAAAAGCAAAGAGATTTTTGACATTATAGGTATTGCTTATTTCTACTACCTTCTCAATCGAAGTGTGACCCCATCCGATTTTGCTTTCATACTCGTTTTTTGTATACTGGCAATCAGCAATCAGAACATCCGCATTTTTAATTAGATTTCCAACATTCTTTTCGTTAACTGAAGCGATGTCGGGATCTTCGCTAATTTCACTGTCTGTAGCATAGACGACGGTTTTGCCTTTGTATTCCATTCTGAATCCGAGAGAGAGGGCTGGATGAATCTGATGTGTATAATAGATTTTGACATCACCTATTTTAAAAGGATTCTCTGAAAGCGTGTGAAAGGTGACATCCGATGCCAGTTCAAAAAGCGTTACCGGAAAATATTCCCTGTCCATCTGACCGAAGATCAGGTTCTCTAGAGTCGATACGCCGTTGCCGCCGTAAAAATTAACCTTGTTTCCGGGAAGATAAGCCATCGAAAAAAACGGAAAGCCCTGAATGTGATCCCAGTGGGTATGACTGATAAATATATGGTATTCGTGGGGCTCACCTCCGAATTCATGCAGAAGCGATGCCCCGAGCTCGCGCAAACCGGTCCCTGCGTCAAAAATAAGAATGGTATCGCCGCATCTGATTTCAACACAGGG
>DAOMHE010000204.1:0-3916 GCA_035430785.1 Spirochaetota bacterium
TTTCTGAAGACATAGTTCCAAGCCTCTGAATATTCATCTTCTTTCAGTTTAAAACAGCAGACCAGATATTTGCATTGCGGAATTGTCAGTATTCCCGCAATGCCGGAAGCTTTTGTACCTTGAGGAACAATTATTCCGCATGAAATCCGGAGTCTGCTTTCATCAGTAATTTCCGGTGAATCATGATAAATAATAACCTGTTTCATTCCTTTTACTGCAAATCCTCTAGGTTCTGCCCATGATAATATGCGCCTGTAGAGTGAATGAAACAGATCCGCATCTCCTTTATATTTTCCTGTATATCTGACATAAGCAATTGTCATCTCCGGAATAATCCGCAATTCTGATTTAACGGGATGTACATTATCATTCCGCAATTCAGTAATATCAGAATAATCCGATTTAATTATAAAGTCTTGATGTATCTTGCTGTTTTCTGCTTTTTTCCAATTGCTTGCAGAAATTCCGAAATGTTTTTTGAAGGCTCTTGAAAATGTTGCAGAGTCATTGAATCCGCAGCAAAAAGCTATATCTGTCAGATTTTTCTTGTCTGTTAGAAGAAGGAGAGTTGCTGCTTTTTCAATTCTGAGTCTTAAGATAAATCCATAAAGAGTTTTACCTGTAAAAGCGCTGAAAATTCTGTGGAAATGGAATTTTGACATTCCGGCCTGGCGTGAAAGAATTTCAAGAGATAAGGGAGAGTCAAGGTTAGACTCGATATAATCTGTAATAGCATTGATTTTTTGGAGATATGTATTTGAAGGCATATAATTCTCGATTAAATATCTTATAAAGCAATTACATTTTAGTTAAATGTTTAATCAAGATAATTTTGCAGTAAAAATAAGCTTTGATTATGAAATTAAATCAGATTTAAAAGAATAACATCAAACAGAGAGTATAAAAAATCATTTGACGAAAAATGACCTCTTTATAGCCTTAAAATAATGTGAAATGAATCGGAGGAAAGATGAAAGTATATAAAGAATCGGATACAAATTTGTCCCTTCTTAAAGGGAAAAAAGTTGCCGTGATAGGTTACGGAAGCCAGGGTTATGGTCACTCTAATAACCTGAAGGATTCAGGTGTTGATGTTTGTGTTGGACTTAGAAAAGGCAGTCCGTCATGGAAGAAAGTTGAATCTGCCGGAATTAAGCCTATGGAAGTTGCTGAAGCCGTAAAATGGGCGGACATGATAATGATCCTTGTTCCGGATGAAACTCAAGGGTCACTTTACGATAAAGAAATTAAACCGAATATTACTGCAGGAAAAATGCTGATGTTTGCTCATGGATTCAACATCCATTACGGACAGATTTCTCCTTCTTCTGATATTGACGTTGTTATGGTTGCTCCTAAAGGTCCAGGCCACATGGTAAGAGCAGAATATCAGAAAGGTGCAGGCGTACCTTGCCTAGTTGCGATTCATCAGAACTCTACAGGAAAAGCTCTTGATCTTGCACTTGCTTATGCCGCAGGAATCGGCGGAGCAAGAGCCGGCGTTATTGAAACTACTTTCAAAGATGAAACAGAAACTGACCTTTTCGGAGAGCAGGCTGTTCTTTGCGGCGGTGTTACAAGCCTTATGAAAGCAGGTTTTGAAACACTTACAGAAGCAGGTTATCCTGAAGAAATGGCTTATTTTGAGTGTATTCACGAAATGAAACTCATCGTTGACCTCATTTATGAGGGCGGTTTTACAAATATGCGTTATTCAATTTCTAATACTGCAGAATACGGCGACTATGTAACGGGACCTTTCGTTATCGGACCTGAAGTTAAGGAAAGAATGAAAGAATCCCTTAGAAGAATTCAGGAAGGGGAATTTGCCCGCGACTGGATGCTTGAAAATCAGACTAAATGCGCTTCTTTCAAATCTAAGAGAAATATCTGGATGCAGCATCCGATTGAAAAAGTCGGAAAAGTTCTCCGTTCACTTATGCCTTGGATTGAGAAATCAAAAATTGTTGACCAGACCAGAAACTGATTTTACTTCAAGAAGATATAACAACCGCCGAAAGGCGGTTGTTTCTTATCATAAATCATTGAACTTATAGATACTCATAATACTAACAATGTTGAAACTGTATTTTGTACTTGTAAAAAATGTATGTTAGAATAAACATGAAATACGGATTGAACAAAATGAAAGTAAAACATTCTCTTTTGAGCGTTACCCAGAAAGCACTAGCTGAATCCTTCGGGGTTGATATGATGGTAACTCTTTCCAGGATTCTGATACCGAATTATGATGTTTATCAGAGAACAGGATTTCCTGAAAATATACCCATTCCATCCAGAGACGCTGCCGCGCAGATCGTTCGTGATATGGCTGCGCTTGAACTTTTTCCGATTTTTGTAAATCTTCTGATAAAAATTTCAACAGAAGGATACATGGGGCGGCGGTATCAGATTCATAATCTTCGTGATATTATTCGTGAAATGCATAACAGCGGCCTGGTTTACGATCAGGTGAATAATACATTCGTTGAAGACGTTAAAATTGCAAAAACTCCCAATTGGGGGGTGTTGAGAAACGGTTCGGATTATGTAATATCGATGCTTCGTCTTGATATTGTCGGAAATACAGAACTTGTCCGCAAATATTCTAAAACAGTAATCGAGTCTACTTATTCGGATCTTCGACAAATTGTCGAAATGGCTTCCGACAGACGAAACGGACGTATATGGAGCTGGGAAGGAGACGGAGGTATAATTGCATTTTATTTCGGTAACAGAAATAAATTTGCGACTCTTTGCGGAATAGAAATAGTAAATCAGCTGTATATGTATAATTTAAAACAGTGCCGTCTTGATTCTCCATTGAAAGTCAGAATTGCTATTCATAACGGCGCTTGTCAGTATACTAATAATCCGGAATCATTGAAAAAACTTGAGATAGTTAAAAAAGTAACAGAAGCAGAAGCTAATTTTACCAAACCAAATACTTTGACAATAACAGATTCTGTTCATCTGTCTCTTCCTTCAACATTAACCGCAAGATTTTCAAAAAATGCCTTTGATAACGGGACAATTTATTACCGATATGAAATTAGAACGGAGGAATGATGGTAATCTATCTTGTGAGTGATAACGCTAAACTTTCTCCGTTTAAAGACGTGAAGAAAGATAAGCCGGTAATATTTTCTTATAAAGAGATTAAGCAGGAATATCAGCGGATTGAGCCTGAGTCAATTTTGTATTTTGATATATCTGCAATGAAGGAAGCTGATTTTAAAAAGATAATAAAACAGTTTTCAGTTAGAAAAGATATCCGTTACGGAATAATAGATTCAAAAACAGCTTTTGCTGATATAGCTCATTTCTTTCATATGGGATTTTCTGATTATATAGGGAAAGAACTTCTTAAAACAGGAGTTTCCGTAAAGAGACTTGCTAATATTGAAAATTTTTCAGAAATAGATAAAAACGAAGCTAAGGAAAATGCTTTATCTTTGAAACATAAACCGGCGTTAAACGGGTGGAAGGATGTTAAGTCCGGATCAGAATATACCTTCTTTTTCATTTTTATTCAGCTTGATAACCAGAAAGATTTGAAAGGGTATTTCAGCGGCAACAGTTTTCATGGATTTAGACAGAAATTTCATGATATCATCGAAAGAAAAACCAAGTCTATTGACGGCAAAATATGGATGTGGGAAGATTTCGGCGGACTGATACTTGTTCCTTTTGACGGAAAACAGAACAATATAATCGAATTTATTTTCAGATTATATCTTGATAAAATTTTCTTATATGCCGACGAGATGCAGTTAGATGAAATTACACTTTCTTTTAAAACGGTAATTCATATGGGAAATACTGTTTATAAGAATAGAGGAAACACTGGCACAGTAATTGCGGATTCAGTAAATTCAATTTATCATATAGGATATAAATTTGCGGAACCGGATTC
>DAOMHE010000205.1:0-3915 GCA_035430785.1 Spirochaetota bacterium
TTCTGCCCTTCTTGTCCTTAAAATCATAATCATCAATTTCAGAAAGAAGCTGTTCAGTAAAAACAGAATCTCCTTCATAAGCAGCTTTAATCAATTGATTCTTTTTTATTATTACACTTTGTTCAGCTCTAATCCGTGCACCTGATTTTTCAAGAAGATCGATTATTTTTCTGTCGCGGTTGATGTAAGCAATCATCAAAGGAGTTAAGCCGTCATATCCGGCCCAGTCAAGTATGGCTCCCGAATTAATCAGTTTTTCCGTAATTTCATAATTTCCGCAGTTTACTGAATGAGACAAAGGCGACCATCTATTGTAATCTGCTCTGTTCACATCTGCACGTGCTTCTAATAATGAAACAAAAGTTTCATTATTAGAATAAAGAATTGAATATATCAGAGGTGTAAATCCTGCAGAATCCCTTTTCCACAAATCGCCATTTTTTGAAATAATAAACTTTACTCTTTCAGAATTTCCAAAAGCAGAAACTGTCATTAATGAAGTTATCCCGTTCGCAGAACAGAAATTAGCACCACGCGCTCTGAAAAGAATAGCGAGAACTTCAGAAGGAGCTTTTGTAAAAAAGTTTTTATTTATTTCAACTAATGATTGATCATAATTCTTAACTGAATACGCGAAGGAAAAAAATGAATCATTTGAAAGAAATAAATCATAAAGTTTTTTCTCGAAATCAGAATCGGATGCTTTCAGATAGTACGAAAATATCACTTTAAAAACTGCATAATCTCCCTGACACGCAGCAGCTCGTAAAACATCATCTGAGATAATTCCGTCATCTGATGTTAAAGGAATAAGCTGTCTGATATAATCGATGTTTCCATTAGAAACGGCTTTTGCAAGAATTATCTGATTCGAATTTTCAGAAGAAACGGAACGGCGGGCTCCATGCTTAAGAAGCAAAAGAGATAATTCTGTATTATCGGATTTGAGAGCTATATCATAAGGCGAAACTCTCACATTGTTCAGAGCATTAACATCACATCCGAGAGAAATCAGAATTGAACTCCGGGCAGAATCTCCCGCAGTCACCGCAGCATGAAGAGGGGTATTTCCGAATTTATCACGTGCATTTATTTCAGCACCTTTTGATCTGTAATATTGAATTAAATTTTTATCGGCCTGAGCAATATGAATAAGTGATTCGCCGTTTTTATTTCTAACCTTGAAACTTGCTTTCCACTTATAAAGAAAATTAAGATAATCAAACGATGGCGGATTATTTTTTTCTATATAACGCATAAGAGGTGTTCTTCCGCTGTAATCCACGGCGTTAACCGGACTTTTACGTGAAAGAAGAAAAGCTGCTGTATCGTATCTGCCGTTCTCAACTGCTATATGAAGAGGAATCGCACCGGATTGGTCTTTAACGTTAAGATTCATTTTTTTAGATGCGAGATAATACAAAGTATCTTTTGTTCCGCTTTTTGCTGCGGCATGAATCAGATTTTTTATCAAATATAACTTAGAACCGGATTTATGAAGAAATACAAGAATATCCGTTTTCCCGTTTTCAACAGCATTTAAAGCAGGATAATCCGAAGAATTAACATTTCCTTTTTTAGAGACTATTAGCTTAACCGTATCAATATCTTTAGCTGAAGCATAATAAAGCGGTGTCTTGTTAGAAGAATCTCTTACATTGGGATTCGCTCCTGAAGAAAGAAGAATCTTGGCACAATTCCATTTTCCGGATTTGCATGCGGCGAGAAGAGGTGTCTCTCCATGAAAATTTTTTTTGTTAATGTTAGTTTTAAGCAGAATCAATGCTCGGAGGGATTCTTCCGAATTCTTTGCAGCAAAGGTCAAAGGAGTCTCTTCGGGATCATCCCATGAGGAAATAAACTCTGAATTTATTTCATCTATTTTTCCTTCAATAATAATTCTCTTGCTGTCTTCATAAGAAGCATTCAAAAAAGAAAAGACAGTAAAAATGCAGAACAATAACGGAAGTATTTTTCCAGTAACAGCAATATGCCTTTTGACGTTATAAACAAAATTAATCATTAATCGGCTCTCATAAGATCAGCTACTTCTTCTTTTGAAAGATTACGCCATTGCCCGGGTTTTAAATTTCCGGCAGTAAGTTTACCTATACGGATTCTCTTCAGTGAAAGAATATTGCAGTGAACCTTTCCTGCCATTTTGCGGACCTGACGGTTCATACCCTCTTTAAGTGTTATGTTGTAACTGCGCTTACTTGTTCTGACACACACAGCAGGCTTTGTCTGTTTTCCTTCAATCTGCATCCCATTCTGCATCTTAGCAAGATCCGTATCAGAAATAAAATGATCAACCGTAACAGAGTATTCTTTTTCTTTTTCATTATCAGGGTTGGCTACATGGTAAATAAAGTTTCCGTCATTGGAAAGAATAATCAGTCCTTCCGAGTCTTTATCAAGCCTGCCCGAATAGGTAAGATTTTCAATATTCGGGACAAGATCAAATACAGTTTTACCTTCATATTCATTCTTTGTTGTAATATAATCTACCGGTTTATACAGCAGAATATATCTGTAAGAACCGGTTTCTTTTTCAGCATCTGAACTGATATCAACTTTATTGACAAGGGGATCTATTTTTGTTCCAAGATCAGTAACAACTTCCCCGTCAACACTTACAAAGCCTTTTGCAATAAATTCATCTGCTTTGCGCCTTGAACATAAACCGCTGTCGCGGAGATATTTATTGAGTCTGACTGTCATAACAGAAAATTCTACCTGGCTCTACTAAGCGCAAGCAGTTTTTATGCAGCGTGTTTAATAATATTTTTCCTGCATACATCAGCACATTTACCGCACTTGATACATTCCTTATGCTCAATTCCGCTTTCTCCGTCATTCACCAGTTTAGCAACATTAATCCCTGAAGGACATGCTTTACTGCAGATTTTGCAATTGAGGCAATCAGCATGAGAATGAAGGGACATATGCCTGTCTAAAATCTTCTTTTTTGAAAGATACACTTTGAGTTCATGCAGATGTCTCTGAACAGAACCCATCGGACAGAAAGAACACCATGTTCTTGAATGAATGAAAATCGAAAGAATAAGAGCAATCACCGTCGTTACAGCGCACATAAAAACTCCGGCCATCCCCAGCTTGTCAGCAAAATCTGCGGAACCGTAGACCTGAAAAGCCTTAAACACATTTAAGCCGAAAACAGAAAACATTGCTGTCAAAGCGGTAAAGCGAATAAACTTAGACCTTAAAATTCCGCTGATTTTTTTATTTGGTGATATTTTATGGGCAACAATATCAAGAAAAGCCCCGCGCGGGCAAATGTTACCGCACCAGAATCTTCCTCTAATAAAACCTGATACCATTATTACCATAAACATCGGAAATAGAATCAAACCCAGTTTAGGATAAAAAAATCCTCCGATTGAGACAATAGGAACAAGCGGCCATATAAGATTTTTCCACAATTTCATAATTTACTCCTCAAATTTCAGGTTTTATCAAGTATGATATTACACTGTTATTTATTATTAGTTTTCTTTGTATTTTGCTTAGCTTTCAGCATCCTGCTAAGAGCTTTGTTTATAACAGAAATGCTGTTTGCAAGATTAGCAGAATCTTTTTCGTTCATACCTGAACAAAGTTCCGATGACAGCTTCACGGCACATTTGTTGAAATCATTAAGAACACTTATTCCTTTTTGTGTTAAAACAGATATCAGCTTTCTTCTATCAATCGAATCCTCTTCTCTCTTTATCATTTTTTCCGCTATGAGTTTATCCGCTATTTGCGTCACAGCTCCGTTTGAAAGACCAAAAGCCCGGGCACATTCCCCCATTGAAACAGATCCTTTTTCCGCAATCATCCTCATCACCTTAAGTTCAGAATACGAAAGATTTCCGCACGGAAAACAATCTTTCGCCTTTCGTGATATTCTTG
>DAOMHE010000206.1:0-3892 GCA_035430785.1 Spirochaetota bacterium
ATGTTCTCGGAGAACTTTCATTTGATAAAATGAGCGAAATCAAATCCCGGATTGATTCGGATAGTTCGCTTCAAAATCGCATTAAAATGATCGAAAAATCGAACAATGATTTTTTAAACAAATACCCGTTTTCAAAAACGCGTATTCCGTCAATTATTTCAGCAGGTCACAAAAAACGCAACCATTCGCGTTTCAGGAAAATATTTATTGTTCCCTCGGCAGCTCTTGCGCTTGCAGCATGCACTTTGCTTTTTATTAAGGTATCACCGTTTTTTGATCCTATTGATAATTCCGTTATAATTAAAGGTAATGCCGAGAATCTGTTTCTTTACAGAAAAAACGGGAATCAGGCGGATATACTGAAAAACGGCGATGCTGCAAAAAAAAATGACATACTTCAAATCGCATATCAGATTCCCAAAGACAGGTTTTGTATTATATTCTCAATAGACGGAAATTCAAATGTAACTCTGCATTATTCCTCTTCGGAAAGTATAGCTCAAGAAAGTAATAAGCCCGGAAAAACATTTCTTCCTGAGTCGTATCAGCTTGATGATGCCCCTTATTTTGAACGCTTCTTTATGATAACATCGGATAAAAAAATATCTGATGATGATATTCTTTCTAATGCTGAGAAGTTTGCTCTTGACAGAGATAAAGCTGTTTCGGAATCATTTCCTGTGGGAAGTTCTTTTTCCCAGCAATCGGTTCTGATAGTTAAGGTGAAGTAAGTGAAGAATAAAATTATCATGTTGTGCCTGATTTCTTTATGTGTTTCTTTAAATATAGTTTCGCAGCCGCGCGGAATCCGGCGTTTTGCAGTTGTAGTCGGTGCCAATGACGGAGGAAGATATCGTACTCCTTTGAGATTTGCAGTTTCGGATGCTGCTTCATTCATGAAAGTGCTCAAAAATATGGGTTCGGTTTATTCAGATGATGCATATCTGCTCTACCAGCCTAACAGGGAAAATCTTATAGCCGTTCTGAATGATGTTTATTCGAAGATTGTTAAAGTTAAAAGGGATTATGAAAAGATAGAGTTTGTTTTCTATTATTCAGGTCATTCTGACGAAGACGGTCTTCTTCTTTCTTCTGATAGCGTTTCATATCTTGAGCTTAAGAAAACTATAGAAGCAATTCCGGCTGATGTAAGAATTGCCATACTTGATTCGTGCTATTCCGGTTCGTTTACGCAGATGAAGGGCGGGCGGAAACGTCCCCCATTTATGCTGGATACAGCATATAATATGAAGGGAAATGCTTTTATGACTTCGAGCTCCCGTGATGAAGTCAGTCAGGAATCCGAACGCATTAAAGGTTCATTTTTTACGCACTATCTTGTCCTCGGGCTCAGAGGAGCTGCCGATGTGACACAGGATAAAAAAATTACATTAAATGAAGCTTATCAATTTGCTTACAGGGAAACTCTTGTTAGAACTGAGAAAACTCTTGGCGGTGCACAGCATCCCAATTATCATATTCAGATGACCGGAACAGGCGATGTCGTTTTGACGGATATAAGTAAGGGAAGTGCCAAACTTCAATTTGATGAAAATGTCGAGGGAAGAATTTCAATATTTACAAAAGAAAATATTTTAATGGCTGAATTTTCTAAGGTATATGGACAGTCTGTTTTGCTTTCGCTTGACCCGGGTGAATACCTTGTGTCTTTTTCGAATTCAAAAGGACTGAATGAAGCAAAAGTAGCATTGAAAGAAGAGACAAAGAATCTTGCTTTGAATGATTTTTCTAAGACAGAGAGAGAGCTCACGGCGATGAGAGGCGGAATTGAAATTTTTCCGGAGGATAATTCAGCAGGAAGAAAAACACTTCTGTCTGATTCATCAATCAGAATATCAGGATATGGAGCTTTTATCGTAAAATACGGTCCTCCGCATCTCGGAAATAACCAGGTTTATGCAGGAGGAAAGGCCTGTATTTTGATTAATGACGTTTTCGGTATAGGCGGAGGCGGATTCGGTCTTACATATCCCACTAAAAGAAAAAAATCAGTTTATAATCAGGCAGACTATTCACCTGAATCTTCATATAATTATCCGGAAATTCAGTTCGGTTACGGCGGCGGAATTATAGAATATTATTTTATGACGAAATCTCTTTTTACATTTTCGGGAGGTCTTTTGATCGGCGGCGGTGCCCTGATTATGGAAAGGGAATCTGATGCGGATACAGCACAGCCGGAAAATCCAATGTCAAAATTTTTTGTATTGGAACCCGAATTATCTGCATATGTAAATGTTGCCAGATTGCTTAGAGTTGGATTTTCAGTGTCGTACCGTTTTACAAACGGAGTCGATTTACATGAATACCGTGACCATGATTTTATGGGAGTTTTCTTTTCGTTTAATGTCTGCGGCGGATGGTTTTGATTTTAAACATTGCTTGTTGACAATACGCCGGTAATGTTTATAATTATCCGCATGAATTGAAGCGGGTAAATATGTCCGAATTTAAAGTTGTTTCTCCCTATACTCCGTCAGGCGACCAGCAGAGGGCTATTGAATCCCTCTATGATGGAGTAAAGGATAATAAAAAGTATCAGACCCTCCTCGGAGTTACAGGCTCAGGGAAAACCTTTACAATGGCCAAGCTTATCGAAAAAGCAGCCAAACCCGCTCTTGTTCTGACTCACAATAAGACACTTGCCGCCCAGCTTTACCGTGAGTTTAAGGAATTTTTTCCTGATAACGCGGTTGAATATTTTGTTTCGTATTATGATTATTACCAGCCCGAAGCATATGTTGCAAGCCGTGATCTTTATATAGAAAAAGATGCTTCGATAAATGATGAAATAGAGAGGCTTCGTCTTCTTGCTTCTTCCTCAATACTTGAGCGGCGTGATGTTGTTGTCGTTTCATCCGTGTCTTGCATTTACGGTTTGGGAAATCCGATTGAATTTGAGAGAATGAGAATTCTTCTTCTAATTAATGCACAGTTCGACCGCGATCTTCTGCTGCGCAAGCTTGTTGAAATCCAGTATGTCAGAAATGATGTCGGCTTTACACGCGGTTCATTCAGAGTTAAGGGGGATATTGTTGAAGTATATCTTGCCTACCGTGACGAGGTTGTCCGAATAGAATTTTTCGGTGATGACATCGAAAATCTTTCCGTCATACATCCCGTATCAGGGGCGGTACTTTATCGGCCTAAAGAAGTGCGGATATATCCGGCAAAGCATTTTGTTTCCGATCCTGATTCAATCAAGGGAACTCTTTCCGCAATAGAAGAAGAGCTGAATGAACAACTGGAATTTTTTAGAAACAATAACCGTCTTATCGAAGCTCAGAGGCTTGAAAGCAGAACGCGGTATGATATGGAAATGCTTGCGGAGATGGGTTACTGCAACGGGATTGAAAACTATTCAAGAATTATTTCGCGGAGAGAAAAGGGTTCGCGTCCTGATTGTCTCCTTGACTACTTCAAAAAAGATTACCTTATGCTTGTCGATGAATCGCATGTTACGCTGCCACAGGTAAGAGGAATGTATGAAGGCGACCGCGCCAGAAAACTTAATCTTGTTAATTACGGTTTCCGTCTGCCATGCGCTCTAGATAACCGTCCTCTTTTTTTTGATGAATTTACTGAAATGATAGACCAGGCTGTTTTTGTTTCGGCAACTCCGGCTGATTTTGAACTCAGCAAATCTGAAAATATTGTTGAACAGGTCATTCGTCCTACAGGTCTGATTGATCCGGAGATAGAAATAAGACCAGCGAAGGACCAGGTTGATGATCTTATCGGCGAAATAAAAAAACGGGTCGAAGCGAAAGAGAGAATTCTCGTTACCACATTAACAAAAAAAATGGCGGAAGATCTTTCAAAGTATTTTGATTCTGCTGGCATAAAAGCAAAATATCTTCATTCCGAAATT
>DAOMHE010000207.1:0-3860 GCA_035430785.1 Spirochaetota bacterium
ACTAAGAAAATAATTATTCCTCAGAAAATTTTTTCTCTACTGAAATACCGTATGATTTGAGCTTATTGTGAAGAGTTTTTCTTGATATTCCCAATACTGACGAAGTTTTGCTCATATTGAATGAATTTATTTTCAAGGAATCAAGAATAGCCCGTTTTTCAACTTCATCAAGAGTTTGATGATTCGTTTTTTTAATCTTTAGCGGAATATCAATCTGCTCCTGTGAAATATGGTCAAAAATACTTTCAACATCTTTTTCAGTTATTTCATTTCCAACGGATATCAAAACAATTCTTCGCACCGCATTTTCAAGTTCTCTGACATTTCCAGGCCACTCGTAACGGCAGAAAAAACTAACCGCTTTTTCAGTAAAAACAGTGTCCCTTTCGTATTCTGAATTAAATCTGTTCAGAAAATAATTTATCAGTACAGGAATATCCTCTTTACGCTGTCTGAGAGGCGGAATCTCGACAGGAAAAACGTTTAGTCTGTAATATAGATCCTCCCGGAATTTGCCTTCTGATACAAGAGTTTTTAAATTTTTATTGGATGCAGAAATTATTCTGGTATTAACTCCAATTACTTCGCTTCCGCCGAGTCTTTCAAAACGTTTTTCCTGAAGCACTTTCAGCAGTTTCGCCTGAACATCAAATGATAAATTACCAACCTCATCAAGAAAAAGTGTTCCTTTGTCAGCAAGTTCAAACTTTCCAATTTTTCGTGAATGAGCTCCCGTAAAAGCACCTTTTTCATGGCCGAAAAGTTCACTTTCAATTAAATCCCTCGGAATTGTGCTGCAGTCAAGGCTTCTAAACGGAAAAAGAGATCTATTACTGTTGAAATGAACCGCATCGGCAAGTAATCCCTTCCCTGTTCCGCTTTCACCCGTAATAAGAATCGTGATATCAGTATCAATTACTCTGTTTAATAGAGAAAATATTTTTTTCATCTCGGGAGAAACCGAAATAACAGATGAAAACCTGAATCCGTCACTTACCTTTTTTCTAAGTTCGGAAACCTCATTTTTCAAGTTCAGCTTATCAGAAATATTCCTGGCAATCAGTTTTATTTTTTCAACATCAATAGGTTTTGCAATATAGTCATACGCACCGAGTTTCATTGCCTGAACGGCTTTTTCAAGATCGTTTGATGCAGATATTATCACAGCATCTATTTCTATATTATTCTGTTTAACTGCATTAAGCACATCCAGTCCGTCCATGCCCGGCATGGACAAATCTAGAAATAGAATTTCATATTCACCGGAAGTCAGTTCTTTTACAGCATCTTCTCCGCATGAGACATCATGCACGGAATAATTATCAGAAAGAACATGCTTCAGTATTTCTCTTACACCGCGGTCATCATCAGCGATAAGAATTTTTCTCCGCGAACTCATAATTTTGCGGCATCACCCCAGAGTTTTTCAAGTGAATAAAATTCTCTGGCCTCATATGTGAATATATTGACGGTAACAAAACCGAAATCGATTAAAACCCATTCCGATTCATCGTCGAAATGACGCGGTTTTACAGTTTCATATTCCGCTAGGGCCGATCTTATTTCTCGGGCAAGAGCTCTCGAATGAAGCTTTGAACTTGACGTTGCAATTACAAGATAATCAAGATAAGAATTGATCTTCCTGACATCAAGAAGAAGAACATCAGATGATTTCTTATCAATCAGTAAGGACTTGCATTTTTCTGCAATCGAAAACGTATCGAGCATTATTATTTCACCATATCTTTGCCGACTAAAATCGTAAGATCATATACCTGTGTGCTGTCAACGGAATGATAAACTTTTTTTATACCTGTTAATTCGGAAACAAGTTTGATGTCGTTATTATTCCCCTTATTGCTTATAATCACGGATTCCTCAAGATTGTTCATCTGATGAGTTCCAAATTCAATTACGCTGATTCCCTCACGCATAAGAGCGCTTCGAACTCTTTTAGCTAATCCCGGAATATCAGTTGCATTTAGAATCTTCACGCGAATATTCGGAGCATTTTTTTCTTTAACAATCAGCCAACGCAAAAAAGTATCTTCATACATCTTAAAGGATATTTCATCTGCAGAAAACATACCGTCATCAGAAACCCTTCCCGGAAGATTAATACAATTCAGCTCTTCGCATGAAGATAGAATTTCTGAAATTGACATTATTTCATTGTTCTGCAGATTTGTAACTATTGAACTTCTGATTTCATTTGCAGTATATTTATTCATAAACTTCATATACATTTCTCTTTTTTCGAATAGAGTCAGAAAAATATCCTGAAGCCTGTCATACTTTGAATAAATAGAATCATTCATGTTGATGAAATTCATTATTTTTTCACCGTCAAGATAATTCATCCCATACACAGAAGAATGCACTGCCGCTGAACTTTCCGGCAAAAATATATCTATACCTTCAACAATATTCGTGATCTTACGTGCATCAGGCGCATAAAAAACTGCATAAAACTGAGGTTTAATTCTAAACGATTTATAAAACGCTCTGCTCATATCCGAGAAATCACGGACATCCACATCTTCAAGTTTGACAGCATTTCCGTCATCATCTATATCTATGGCGAAATTCGGAGGAAGAAAGACTATTCCGGCGCGTTTTGTTTCAGTATTGATTGTAAGCACACAGTTAAAACGGTGTTTATTATCATTAAATTTATTTCCACCGCATATAAGAATGCTTACCAGCTGTTTTTCCGACAATATTTTATCTACTGCATTACGCGAACTTCTTCTGTAACTGCAGAAACCTATAACAACGGCTACTATAAGAATTAATAATATTACTGCTCTTTTAGCTCCCAATTTCGTACAACCCCTTCATTTTTATGTAATTGTAAACTTTTTCATCAAGATATTTATATCCATCGCCGCTTCTTATCAGCGAAGAACTGATGTCGATAAAACTATTTTTTGCCTTAAGAACATTACCGTATTTTGAAACAAGTTTATCATTAATTTCGAATCCGGGTCTGTTTAAAACAATAATTTTAGCCAGTTGAACTATCAGCTCTGGATTACGCCAGTTGTCAAATGTATTAAAAGAATCACTGCCGGTAATAAAAAACAATTCACATCCAATGAGCTTATCATGATAATGCGAAAGTGTTTCAAATGTATAAGATGATGTTTCTCTTTCTATTTCGTCAAGGCTAATAGAAAAAAAAGGATAATCACCTAGGGCAAGAGAAAGCATTTTAACTCTGTCTTCCGGTGAAGCTGAACATTCAGTCTTGTGGACAGGTTTTTTCAAAGGAACAAAAATTACTTCATCAAGAACAAATTCTTCTTTGACTTCCAACGCGGCCTTTACATGAGCTTTGTGAACGGGATCAAATGAACCGCCGAAAATTCCTATTTTCAAGATCTAATCTGCCCCGTTCCGTAAACAATGTATTTGAGACACGTAAGTCCCTGCATTCCCATCGCACCGCGGGCATGGAGTTTCTGTGTCGAAATTCCGACCTCTGCACCCAGACCGAATTCTCCCCCGTCATGAAAGCGGGTTGATGCATTTACCAGCACGGCTGATGAATCGACTTCATTAATAAATTTTTCAGCATTGAAATAATTGTTTGTTACAATCGCCTCAGAATGATTAGAAGAATGCGAAGCTATATGGTCAATCGCTTCATCAATAGAATCTACTGTTTTAGCCGAACAAATCAAATCAAGATATTCCGTATCATAATCATCTGAAGAAGCAAGCTTGACGCCGGAGTGGATTGAACGTAGAAATTCATCACCGCGTATCTCAACATCTTCATCTTTCAACGCAGACAAAAGTTCAGCAGTGTAAGGAAATTTACGGTGAATCAGTATTGTTTCTACGGCATTACAAAC
>DAOMHE010000208.1:0-3817 GCA_035430785.1 Spirochaetota bacterium
AAATGAAAACTGGAGATGGTAATGGAAATAAATGAATATATGAAAGGTATCAGAAAGGAGCTTTCCGTTTCAGCTTCTGATATGGAGAAGATAGCAAATGACTTCATTACTGAAATGCGAGCTGGTCTGGAAGGCGGAACTAGTTCCCTGAAAATGCTTCCTTCGTATATCGGTAAGCCTACAGGAAAAGAAAAAGGTTCCGTTGTTGCGATTGATTTCGGCGGAACTAATGTAAGAATACTTCAGGCAGATCTTGACGGATCAGGAAAAATAACCGTTAATGCAAAAAACAAATTCCCGCTTGTTGATCCCGACGGTAAATATAATTATACAGCGAAAGAAGCTACCGGCGAACAGCTTTTTGATTACATTGCAGAACATGTCAGTGAAATATCTATCAAAGGTGTTGAAAATTCATTAGGACATACTTTTTCGTTTCCTTGCAAACAAAACGGAATCAATAGTGCCGAGCTCATTTATTGGACGAAAGAAATTAAAACAAGCGGTGTTGAGGGGCATGATGTTTCAAAAATTTTAGAAGGTTCTTTAAAAAGAAAAAAAATAGAGAACGTGACTCCAAAAGCTGTAATAAATGACACAGTCGGAACACTTCTCGCAGCCGCTTATTCTAATACTGATGTTGATATGGCTGCAATTTGCGGAACTGGTCACAATGCGTGTTATTTGGAGCCTAACCATCCGTTAACCGGAAAACCCATGATAGTAAATATTGAATCAGGAAATTTTAATAAAGTTCCTCAATCCAGATTTGATGTATTGATTGATGCGGCAAGTGAAAGGCCTGGTTTGCAGAAGCTCGAGAAAATGATTTCCGGTTACTACCTCGGAGAAATAATAAGAGTAATTCTTGAACAGATGATGAAGGACGGAGTACTTTCTGAGAGTAAAGAGATTCTTAAAAAAGATGTTATATACGGTGCAGATATTGACAATATAATAGCAGATTCGGCTGATTTTGGTGCTACAGCAAAGGTAATGAAAGAAAAATTAGGACTCACTTCATTGACGCGTGACGAACTTTTTTCGGTTAAAGAAATAGTTGATTTGGTTTCTGTCAGATCCGCCAGACTTGTAGCGTCTATATTTGTAGGTATCGTATATCATATTGACCAGAAAATTGAAAGAAAGCATGTAATTGCAATCGATGGTTCGTTGTATGAAAAAATTCCGAATTACGATGTAAATATTCAGATGGCGATGGATGAATTGTTCCGGGAGAAATCCGGTAAGGTTTCTACAATACTTGCTAAGGATGGTTCAGGTATAGGTGCGGCGATTGCAGCGGCAACTGCTTAGTCTTTTTGTATCCGGTAATTGAATTTCTGCAGGCTGAAAAATATTTCAGCCTGTTTTTAATTTTATGCTTCCATGGTATGATAGTTTAATGAAATTGTCATTAAAAAATGTTTGAAGTTTGAAATCAATACGATAGTTATCTGTTTGTGATTCGGAATTTTTATTGCAAAGAATTTTTTCGATGACAATCTCCAATAAATTTTTAATTCCCCATTCGAGAACAGAAGATATTGAAACTTTGTAGAGTTTCCTGTAATCAATACAAGACTCATATAATGACTCCTGAATGTTAGCATGAATAACTTTCCATTCGTTTTCTATGTCATTTGCATGCTGATATTTTACCGGCATAAAAATGTTTGGTTTCGTTTTTTTCTGAATTTTAATTTTAATACATTCTTGAAGAATATTGGCGATAAGCTTTTTTATCAGAATTTTGTGTTTTTTAGATACGGAATTTATTTTAGCGTAAGATTCCAAAGAAATATTGCAGGTGGTTTCAATCATACCGGCCTCCTTTAGCTATAACGAGACCGGCATGATTAATTTTCAAAACATCAGCGCAAATTCTGTTAACTGCATATTTTTTTTGCTACATGGGATGCTTCTACTGCATCTTTACTGTAGTAGGCTCCGATTGAGTTGGCATATTCCTCAGTTACGACTGCACCTCCAACCATTAGTTTGTAAGGAAGTTTTTTTGCGGAAATTAGTTCCGACATAGCTTTCATTTCTGGCATTGTCGTAGTGAGAAGGGAACTAAGGCAAATGATATCCGCTTTGACCTCTGCAGCTTTTTCTAAAATAATTTCATTGTCTATATCCTTGCCCATGTCATATACGTTAAATCCGTGATTCTCAAGCATCATCGCCACAATATTTTTCCCGATATCGTGGATATCTCCTTTGACTGTGCAGATAACGACTGATTTTGATGCTTTTGAAGATTCCTGTTTCATTATGGGTTTTAAAACCGTGAAACCCTGCTTCATAGCATTTGCAGAAGATATCATCTGCGGAAGGAAATATTCACCTTTCTCATAAAGATCACCGACGACATTGAGTCCGGCGATCAGTGCATTGTCCATGATTGATTCCGGATTAAATTCTTTTAGGGCTGATTCGATTTCTTTGCAGATTGAATCAGAATCGCCTTCAATAACAAGCATTTTGATGCGTTCCAAAATACCGAGTTCAGACTTTGCTGAACCGGATGAAATTGTTTTGGTTGTGGATGATTTAAAATGCTCAATGTATTTTACTGCATTTGTATCTTTACCGTAAATGAAATCTTTAGCGAGACTTTCTTCGAGTGAATTATTGTCGATAATTTCAAATGCTTTAGTATTTACTATACCGAATTTCAAACCTCGCTTAAATCCTTCCTTTATAAATGCGTTGTTGATATGTTTTCTTTCAGGCAATCCGAAGGAAATATTGCTGATACCGAGACTTGTTTTAATTCCCTGTTTTGTAAAATGTTCGATTACTTTTAATGTTTCAACTGCAGATCCGGGTTCTGCGCTTTCTGCAAGCATCAACGGATCAATGATTATACGTTCTTTTTCAATGCCGTCATTAATAAGCATCTGAACGAGTTTATCTCCGATTTCAATTCGTTTTGCTGCATTTCTGTGCACGCCTGATTCGTCGATACAAAGTCCAACGATAAACGAGTGAAAGCGTTTTACGATTGGTATTATTTCATTATATTTATCCTTTCTGGCATTGATTGAGTTGATCAGTGCAATCCCGGGATAATTTTTAAGTGCCGATGTCAGAACTTCACCGTTTTCCGAATCAATCATCAACGGAGTTTTAACCAGTGTTGTCAGAATATTTACTGAATTTTTCATAGCGTAAATTTCATCAATGCCCGGCGTTCCTACGTTGATATCGAGAATGTCAGCTCCTTCATCCTGCTGTGCTTTTGCTTCTGAGCGTAAGAACTGAGTTGAATTTATTTTTAGATCTGCGGCGAATGCTTTTCTTGCTGTCGGATTCAGTCTTTCACCGACTTTTATGAAATCAGCTGATTGAATGTCTAGTGCGGAATATCTGCTGGTTGCATAATGAAAACTCTGTTTATACTCAAAAGGCTTTTGTTCAATGGAACTTGTATGGTCTTTTACTGCTTTGATGTGATCGGGATTTGTTCCGCAGCATCCTCCGATAATTTTAACTCCGAGTTCAGCGAGTTTAGAAGCTAATTCTCCGAATTTTTCCGGGGTCATCGGGTATGTTGTTTTACCTTCTACTACAATCGGAAGACCTGCATTTGCCCATACTGCGACGGGAACTCCGAGTTTGCTGATTTTTGAAAAATTATCCGATAGAATTGAGTAAATTATATCCGGTCCAAGTCCGCAGTTTGCTCCGACTGCGTCAGTTCCGTATTGAGCAAGTGTAGCGAACGCGGTTATAATGTCTGTTCCGCCATGTGTCTTTCCGTCTTCTTTAAAAGTTACGCTTGTAATTACCGGAAGAGAGCAGTTTTCTT
>DAOMHE010000209.1:0-3788 GCA_035430785.1 Spirochaetota bacterium
ATCTTCTTAAATGAAATTAAATTGTTTTCAACCTATCTTGTTATAAAATCGGTATAAATAATGAAAGAATCCCAATATGTCGATATATTCCATGAAAGTCTCAGTGTTATCTGTGAAAAATACAAAAAAGGAAATTTCGTCGCGAAAATGAAATCAAACCTTCTTTATGAGATATGCGTAAATCCGAAATTACAGCTTGATATTAAAGATATAGTTAATCCTTCCAGAGGTTCTTCCGGTTTCCAGCCTGTTTTCTTTTGCAGAGGATATGCCGGTTAAACAAAGAAAACATATGAATGCTGATATATATTATTTAGTTTTCATATAAGGTTTAAATATTGTATTTAGTAATTAGTCAAGAGCAATCTGCGTCATTTCCCATTTGTTAAATTGGATGAATATGTTTAAATGACGAATCATATTTGCGGTATTATTATTGAAAATACCATGATTTGTTGTATATCATGAAATCCGTCGAATCTATGGAACTCGCCGTAAAGACGCAAAATCTTGCGTCTTTACAATCACTCCCCGAAATACATCTTCAGGCAGATGTCCTGATCGTAATTCCCGAAACCTTTTCCGAATATATTCATCCCGCCGACGTTCTTTGATTTTTCATCGACTCCGATTGTAACTTCTATCGAATGATGCATGTTGATTGTAAGATCGTTTATTTTGACGTCGGATACTTTTTCTTTTTCAATAAAAGTTCCCTTTGAATTCACTTCCCATACCGTGAGTATTCCGTACTGCGAACCTTTATTTTTCCACCAGTCGGGTGTAAATTTGCCGCGCTTGTCACCGAAATCTCCGGGGGAAGTCCATGTTCCGATTTTTTTGCCATTTATTTTTACAAAGATATCCGACTTCCAGTCTGGATTTGTACCCGGTACTTCAGACGATAGTTCCATTGATAATTCGATTTTGGAAACAGGTATCTGCGCATTATATGCATTGTTCGGGAATTTGTATTTAACAAAGCCTTTTCCCATCCATAGAAGGCCTGCGCTGACTCGTTCCGGCATTAGAAAAGCTTCCGGAGAATCGAGAAATCCGATAGTGCGGGTTGAACTGCACATTCCGCAAGGAGCTGATACCTGATAATCGAAGAACAGCCCGACGGGCATTTCGATACTTACTGAATCGGAAGATGAAGATCTGTCTTTTCTGATATTTACTAAAAAAGAAGAAAAAAGCGCAGAGCACATTTTCCTGCTTCCTTTGATTCCTTTTGCGGATTCGGTTTTAACGAGTCCGCACTCTTCAAGAATCTGAATATTTGTTGTAACGGTTGACTGCGGAAGGGAGAGCTTTTCGGAAATCTCATTAATGCTGACGGTTTCATCCGATATGAGCTGAAGAATCTTAACTCTTATTTCAGAAGCTAGTCCTTTGAGTATGTGGATATCCTGTTCCGCATCTATTACGAGAGTTTTATTATCCATTTAATTTCCTTTATATTTATCAGATATCATGATATTATTTCTTATTGCAAGCCAAAAACATAAAAATATCATAAATTATGTTGACGGAATAACAATCCTGATAAATGATAAACATCACGAAATGTGATACAAAGGAGGCCTCATGAAAAAGAAAGTTTTAACTGCATTTTTTTTGACTCTGTCGGCTGCATTCCTGCTTTTTACATCTCTCAGTTCTGCAGGCGATACTGAACTGTCGTCTGACTGGGCATCTTTCATTGTTAATGAAAAATATGAAGTAATGAACAATGTATGGAACAAGAACGCGAGATCGGGCGATTATACCCAGTCAGTAATTAAAGGAAAAGATTATTTCGGATGGAAGTGGAACTGGAAAGGCGACGGCAAATGGGTTCTTTCTTATCCTGAAGTAATGTGCGGAGATTCACCGTGGAATGATAATAAGAATCTTCATCCCGGTTTTCCGTTCAAGGCCGGAAGCAAAAAGCTGACTGTTGAATTTGATATCGATCTTAAGACAACCGGTAAATGCGATATGGCTTTTGAATTTTGGGCATTATCTAAGCTTCCAAGTAAGAAAGAAAATATTTCGCAGGAAGTAATGATCTGGAATTACGACAAAACTAATAATGACTGGTCATGGGCTCAAAATCTCGGTACGTTTGAAGCCGACGGTATTGTATATGACATTTATTTCAAAGGTAATCATGGAGACGATTCGGGCGCGAATGACAACAAGTGGACTTACACCGCTTTTGTCGCGAGAAAGCCTTTCATGAAAGGAAAACTAAGTGTTTCTCTTTTCATCGATTTTCTGATGAAGAAAAAAATAATAACCAAAGACAATTATATCGCGAATTTTGAACTAGGCAATGAAGTCTGGTTTGGAACCGGAACTGCCAAAATCAAAAAATACGATGTAAAAGTTGAATGACTTAATCCGCGCCGGTTTTCCGGCGCGTGTCTTATAAGGGGAGGAATATGAAACAGGTTAAATGTGTTGTTGATAAGGATTTTTATGTAGGAACTGCCGGAACTGAATTATTCAGTTCTTTTATAGAGCATCTCGGGCGCGCTGTTTATAACGGTATTTATGAGCCGGGTCATCCCGAGGCTGATTCACGCGGTTTCCGCAAAGATGTTATTAAGTGCATTAAAGAAATGTCAATCGGACTTATACGTTATCCGGGCGGAAACTTTCTTTCAAATTATGACTGGAAGGACGGCATCGGGCCTAAAGACAAAAGACCCGTACGTCTTGATCTTGCATGGAAATCAATTGAAACAAATGAGTTCGGCATAGATGAATTTGCAGACTGGACTAAGGAATGCGGAGCGGGCATCATGGGAGCGGTAAACCTCGGCACTGGTAATCCGAAGGATGCGGCAGAACTTCTTGAATACTGCAATCATCCGTCCGGCACATACTGGAGCGATATGCGTATCGCAAACGGACACAAGGATCCGCATAATATTAAGGTATGGTGTCTCGGTAATGAAATGGACGGGCCGTGGCAGATAGGTCAGATGACTTCAGATGATTACGGAAAGAAGGCAAGAGAGACTGCAAAGATTATGCGTCTTGTCGATCCTTCAATAAAACTTGTTGCGTGCGGAAGCTCGACTACACGGATTCCGACGTATCCTGAATGGGACAGAACAGTTCTTGAGCATTTATACGAATATGCCGATTATCTTTCTCTGCACAGATATTATGAAAACGAAGGCAATGATGACGATTTTCTTGCGTCATTTTACGATATGGATTCATTTATAAAAACAATCGCCGGAACAGTCGGCTATGTTAAGGCAAAGACAAGATCGAAGAAGCAGGTGTTTCTTTCTTTTGATGAATGGAATATCTGGTACATGCAGAACCAGACTGATCATCCATGGCAGAAAGCTCCGGAACTTCTTGAAGATAATTATTCTCTTCTCGATTCGCTTGTCTTCGGCGGTTTAGTCTGCACACTTTTGAACAACTGCGATATGGTAAAGATGGCATGTCTTGCACAGCTTATTAATGTCATAGCGCCTGTTATGACAAAACCGGGCGGCGGAATTTTCAAGCAGACTACTTACTATCCTTTCGTTCAGGCTGCTGAATGCGCAGGCGGAAAGGTTTTAAAAACTTTTGTGAATTCCCCTGAAAAAGAAACACCGATGTACGGAGCGGTTCCGGGTGTTCAGTCGTCTCTTGTGTATCAGGAAGAAAAAGGTGTGATTACGCTTTTTGCTCTAAACTCGTTCAACAATGATTCTGCCGAATTTTCAGTTGATCTTCATTCATTCGGCAATGTTGAATTTATCAGTCACTATGAAATGAGCGGTTCTGATCTT
>DAOMHE010000210.1:0-3764 GCA_035430785.1 Spirochaetota bacterium
GAACGACAGAATACTGGAGTCCTCATGTAGCTTATTACATATGGCTTTCTTCTCTATTAAACGAAAACTGCAGAATTGACAGTCTGCCCTATTAGGATTTTTTTTCATCAGCAGGAATAAAATCGGGGAAGTTTCATCAGGATTCCCCGATTTTATTAATTCACATAGTAAAAGAAGTAATATAATATTTATTTGACATTAAATTCACCGTATCATACAATCCCCATTGAGACCGTTTACGGACAATTCACAGAGGGATTTATGAAAAAAGCAGTTATATCGGCAATTATTCTTTTCACCGTCTCGTGCACAAGCACTCAGCAAGGCGGAAGCTTTGTACAACGAACCGTGCCTGCCGGAAGCAGTATCGGAGTGATAGTTGACGGCTCCAACCCGATGAAAAACATGATAACCATGCGTTTCATGGCAAAGGGATACAATGTCAAAGCGATAAACGCCAACGACATATATACAATGAAAGATTATTTCAATATCAGCGATTTCAAATATCTTGCCTATAATGAACAGCTTCCTGTTGTCGGAGAAAACGGAGATCAGCCGATTACGAGCGCACAGAAAAGCTTCGACAGCATATTCAAACTTCATGTTTACAATTATGAATTAAACAAAGCCGAAACTCTCAGATCTATCAGAGATAAATGGGATGTGCGTTATCTGATTATTCTTGAGATGGCAGATTGGGAAAAATACAGCTGGGGAAGAGCAATAGATCTTTCGACCATGGATATTATATGGGTTCAGAACCACCCTACTACATATAATGATACAGCTGAAGCAATTACAGATAAATTTATTTCTGTTCTTTCCGGAAGATAATGAAGAAAACCGCAATAGCAGTTTTTTTTCTTATTGTCTGCTCAGTTGCTGCGGCCAGTGAGAGGAAAGGTATTAAAATAGCTTTTTTACCGTTTTCAAACATGACCGGAAATCAGAATTATGATTATCTTTGCGAATTGATTCCAAACGGTCTGACTTTTTCATTCAGAGGAGCGAATTATACAGCAATTAATGCATCAACATCATCAAAGTCAATAAAACAGAATTTCAAGGAAGAATCCCCGATAAATCCTGCGCACTACAAGGAGATTTCCGATCTTCTCTCTGTCAATTATCTGATTCATGGTACGTTTAACATATCCTCTTCAGGAAAAACTTTTATAATACGTGTTTACAATAGAAATCTCGATGAATATATTTCATTCGAAACAAATGGAGACATCGAAACCGAAACTGAGATATTCGGCCTCGTAGACAAACTCAAGAAACTCCTGAGCGAACTGGCCGGAAGTGAGTACATTTATAAAACTGAAAAAATCCGCAGAATGTCCAGAATTGCACTGTTCTCCAATTTATCAGGTGAGAACTACAATGAAATGGTGATGGAGTTTCTCAAATCAGGCCATAAAGTCGCATCTTTACAGGGAAATGATGTTCGCAATGATTTCTCTTCCCAGGAAATCGGTTTTTTCTATTCACTTTCTGCAAAACAATCTTCAATAGAAAAACCATTCAGACATAAACCCAAAGTACTGGTCGTCAAACCCTGGGTATCCGGAAAGGATATTGCAGAAGAAAAAACGTCTATTACTCTTGAAAACAAAATGCTCTATGCAATAAAACAGGAAACAATAAAAGCTGTTACTTCGTTATCCGGAGAATACGGCGGACTGGATTATATTTTTTTCATAAACATTGATGAAAACACAAAAAGATACTGGCTGCGGTGTATAAATCCTGCCTCAGGAAAACTCATCTGGATTGAAAGCGGATCTGTTAAAAAAGACAGCAATGGAAACATTTACGCATCAGCTGTAAAACAAATCATTTCGAAATACGATAAGAGCACAGAATAGGAAACAAAATTTTTTTACTTTTCCGTAACAGCAGACTGTAAAACAATTATCTTGACAAGCCGCCTCATTTTGAATCACATGTTGATGCATGTTATGCATCGAAAGGGGTCAGCATGAACACAGAAATTCAATCTCTCGGAAAAGCATCTATACCTTCTCCTCTTGCTGAAAAATATAAAAACAGCAGTGAAGCTTTTGTCTCGGATTCCGACAGAATAATTTACGAATCCAATCTAAAAACAATAATCGAAAAAAAAGACTGCTCGGAAATAATATCCTTTGAAAAAGCCGGACCGAGAAAAGAAATATATTTTGATCCATCAAAGGTTAAAGCTGCAATAGTCACCTGCGGCGGCATATGCCCTGGCCTCAACGATGTTATACGCTCTATCGTAATGGAATCTTACTACGGCTACGGAATAAAAAACATATTCGGAATTCAATACGGTTATGTCGGACTTCTTCCGTCGAGAGGTTACGAACTTATTCAGCTGCATCCGAAAATGGTTGATACAATACACACCTCCGGAGGTACAATTCTCGGTTCATCACGCGGCGGAACCGATGACATGGAAGCAATAGTCGATTCACTCGAACGTCTCAACATCAACATACTTTATACTATAGGCGGAGACGGAACACTGAGAGCCAGTCAGAAAATTGCTGACATAGCAACAAAACGCAATCTAAAGATTGCCGTAATCGGAATTCCTAAAACTATTGATAATGATATCAATTTTGTTTCAAAAACTTTCGGATTCGAAACAGCATTTTCTGAAGCAAGCAGAGTTCTGACTCTTGCTCATATCGAATCAAAAGGTGCTCCGAACGGCATAGGCCTAGTTAAAGTTATGGGAAGACATTCCGGATATATTGCCGCAAACGCAGCTCTTGCGACAAATGTAGTAAATTTTGTTCTTATACCCGAAGTGCCTTTTGACCTTGACGGTGATAACGGATTCCTTCATCATCTTGAACAGCGTATTCTTAAAAGCAATCACGCAGTAATATGCGTAGCAGAAGGAGCCGGTCAGGAATTTATTGCAAATGAAAGTGTTGAACGCGACGCATCAGGCAATCTGAAACTTGCTGATATCGGAATCCTTCTCCGCGACAGAATTAATAAGCATTTTCAGTCAAGAGGAATAGAAGCAAACACCAAATATATTGACCCAAGCTATATCGTAAGAAGCATCCCTGCAAATCCAAATGATTCCCTATATTGCGCTCAGCTTGGGCAGTATGCGGTGCATGCAGCCATGGCCGGAAAAACCAACATGCTTGTAGGTTCATGGAGATATGACTATACCCATCTTCCGACATCACTTGCTACAGAAAAGAGAAAACAGGTAGATTCTAACTCGCGTTACTGGTATTCCGTTCTTCAGGCAACAGGCCAGCCGCCAGTAATGAAGAACTGATCAAAACCGGGTTTCATTTTTGATATTTAAACAGATGTCAGCAGTTGCATAGGTAAACGGATCTTCCGTGATATCAAATTGCAAAACAGATGAATTGCAATAACGCCATCGGAAAGCGTAGGTATTACATACAGTCGGCAAATCAAGCCGCTTAACTCCGGTATCATATATACTCGAATGAATATAAAATTGAGCCACTACGGCGGTATTCTCACTTATTGAATAACCCCCGCCGATGCATGCACTCGACATGTATTTTTTGTTTTGATCCAATTCATCAGCAAATGAACCGTTACCGAAATATTTTACCAAAGCCGCCGAACCGAACAAATATATTTTATCATGCCTGAAGTCAAGACCTGCAGATAATCCGAAATCAACAGTTTTCGAATTTATAAAATCTTTGTTTCCAATTGAAGGTTTAACTGCTGCAGAGAAATAGAAACTTAATTGATCCGAAACAAAACTT
>DAOMHE010000211.1:0-3693 GCA_035430785.1 Spirochaetota bacterium
CGGCAGGTAAGCGGAACGAACTTATAATCGAGAAAGGCAAAGCCGAAGCAAACCTTAAATCTTTACAAAGTGAATTAAAGAAAACACAGAAAGCCATAGACGACACAGAGAAAAATTCCACAGTTTCATTTTTAAAAATGGCAACCGGAATCGGTGTCGCAATAGCAGCAGCAAAAAAAATATGGAGTACACTTTCGGGATATGTTCAGGCTGCACGGGAAGGAGTAATTGTTGAAAAACAATTATCAGCCGTAATAAAATCCACAGGAAACGCCGCAGGTGTAACTCAAAAAGAAATGTTGAATCTTGCCGAAAGTTTGCAGGCAGCAACCGGAATAGAAAAAAGTCAGATAGCATCAGCCGAAGCCATGTTATTGACATTTACAAAAATCGGCGGATCTATAATTCCGCAAGCGACCGAAGCGGTATTGAATATGTCAAAAGTATTCGGCGGAGATGGAAAGACACAGGCTATTCAACTCGGCAAAGCATTAAACGATCCTATAACGGGATTAACAGCTTTAAGGCGCGTTGGGGTAATGTTCACAGCAGATCAAGAAAAGCAGATTAAAAGTTTCATGGCTCATAATGATATTCTTTCCGCTCAAAAAGTAATATTAAAAGAGATAGAAACCGAATTTGGAGGAATGGCAAGGGCAACGGGAAGCGAGTTTACAGCATTAGAATCAAACATGAAGCACTTTCACGAGATCGCTGGGATAGTAATAGTTGGTTTTTTAACTCCGTTTGTAAGAGGGTTTTCAGAATTATACAAAGCAGCTTCTTATGTCGTCGGACTCGCATTGCCTGATGAATTTAAAAATGTAAGCAAAAACATAAAAGATTCTTTTGAAAATCTTGAAAAGTTAAGAACTGAATTACAAGGTCTTACAAAAGATCAGCTTGAGAAAAAGCTGGCTGAAGTAAATGAAGAACTTTCTAAATTGGAAAAAGCAGCGACAGGATCAAATAATATCTACGAAACTTTTAACGATACGATAAAAGAAAATGCAAATGCCATAAAACTAACCGATGATATTCTCGGAAAATATTCAGATTCAACAAAAACAGATATTGATTTAACTAAAAAAACAATAGTCGAAACCGATAAATTCAGCGGCTCTTTAAAACAGCAGGAAAAACAATTCTCTGCAAACGCACAGGAAGCATTTGAATTAAAGAAAGAGCTTGAAGATTTAAAAAAGAAAATTGAAGATTTAATAAAGCCGCCAAAAATTTCAGGAACAGCATCTGAAGAAGAAATTAAGCAAATAAAGAAATTCCGCGAATTAAATGAAAAATATAATCAGGAAGATGCCGAATCTCTTGAAAAATATAATCAGGAAAAAGAAAAATCTAATCTAAAATATTATGAATGGCTACATAAAAAAGAACAGGAAGAAATGGAAGCGCGAACAAAGCGCGGAGAAAAAGCACTTAAAGACGAGAAAAAGAGATTAAAAGAAGAAGTTAAGGCAACTCAGGAAGCAGAAGAAAAGAAAAAACAGGCAAGAATAGCACAGCAACAATTTTATATAGATTCTGCAAGCACGCTTACAAAAATAGCAACCGAAATGAATGCTTACGAATTGCAAGAAATCGATAATAAATACAAAGCAGAATCACAGCTATACGCGCAACAGCTCGCTAATAATACAATCTCAAAAGAATTATATGATAAAAAAATGCTTATTCTTGAGAATAAGGTAAAAAAAGAAAAAACAAAACTATTAAAACAACAGCAAAAAATTGATATTGCAATAGCAACGATAGACACAGCAAAGGGAGTATTAAACGCTTTCAATGCAAAAGATAATTTATTCACTTGGCAAATGTGGACTCAAGCCGCTTTAGCAGCCGCACTCGGAGCTTTTCAGATTAAGACAATAGCATCCCAGAAATTTGCAGGCGGTACGGTCTTCAAAGGCAGAACGCACGCGCAAGGCGGTATAAACATAGGCAATAATCAGGAAGTCGAAAACGATGAGATGCTTCTTACCGCCGGAGTTTACAAAAACAAAGCAGCTCGTAAAATTGCAAGCGGTCTAAATGAGATGTTCGGCGGGATCGAACTTGACCGGACACCTGTAAATTATAACGTAACGCGCGTAATGCAGTCAGGCGGGATCGTTTCGGGGTCTTCAAACAATGACATGAAAACGCTCATTAAAGGAATTGAAACGCTTAATGCAAATGTCGGAGCTTTAGAATTGAAAGTAAACATAAACCAGCGAATAGAATCTGATATTATCAAAGTCACAGACAGGATCACAGAGGAGCAGAACAGACAGCGCGGAAAAGGATATGTTCTGGAGCAGAGATGAACCATTTAGACTATAAAATATATTCGTGGGATTGGTCGAGTTATACCGATATTAGCGATGATGTTAAGGATATTTCAAACATTCCTATTCTTGCGATCAACCCAGATCAAAGCCCTGTTTTTGAAGGTGTAACTCTGAAAAGTATTGTTGACATGACCGAGACCGGAAACGAATATCTTTCAGTCGGTAAATATATCGCAGTAGAAATTGACGGACATAAACGATACTACGGCGTTGTAAAATCCTCATATTTCGATTACGATTCTCAGCTTTGGAATTATTCGGTAAATCATTATTTTCAGAAATTGAAAGACGACACGCCAACAGAATTATCATTCTATATTCAGCTTTATATGTCCACTCCTGATGTGGTCGAAATTGCAACCGATCTTCCAGCCGGTTATATTGACGGTAATAATGTATGGCAGCCGGACACTCTGACTTATTTTGAAATCACAATCAAAGGCTTTCTAAAAGCAATGATCGAAGGTCCGGGATTTTTAAACATGACCGCCGTTTTTGATCTTGATACCGATAAAACAACATTGCTTGAGAGCTTCAAAATATCGCATAAAAATCTCGAATCTTGGAAAAGTAATTATGCAGATTATGAACTTGAATATAATCTCTATAATATGCTTGATATTCTTGTTGTGATCTTAAAGATATTCGGTCTTAAAATGTATTTTTCAGATACCGAAACAATCACAGTTTCAGGAAACGACACCGCGCCAACTTTCGACACCTTCACACCCGCCGATGTAAATTCATATTCCAAGCGTGAAAAAGAAAGCGAAATGTTAAAACAGATATATTTGCAGCAGAAAGAATTTCTGATTAAAGATATTATTGACCCTAAAAACCCCGATTATTATTTCAGCGTTGGCGTTCTTTTCAGTTATAACCGCGTTCTTGACATGATAGATTCTGGGGATGATCTGGAGCTTACTTTCGCTTTAGATCATAAGCTCCCTACCGCGAATAATACAATGTTCACAAAGTTAAAAATGCTCGGCTATAATGAGGGAGAAATAGATCAAGAACAGGAAGAATGGAGTATAAGCGATACGGATAAGATCAAACTAACCGGAAAAGCTCTGACAGAAATGCGTTATTCTCAAACTAATGTTGGAGATGAGTTTACGCTTGACAGCGCAACAATAACGCATGCTATTGCAAATATTGCTTATAGTACAATAGTGGCCACAGACATAGGATTAAGTCTTGAAACGCTTAGCATAACAGGCTGTTTTACATGGTTTATGCTGGCTTTTGTTCAAGGGTCGTACACTTATGAAACAGGTTCCGGCAACCCTTCCGGCGCGGGTAAATACCGCGTTCAGGATGATGATACGATAATAATTTGTAA
>DAOMHE010000212.1:0-1904 GCA_035430785.1 Spirochaetota bacterium
GTATATTGACACATAAATAGATCATCAAATCCAATAACAGAAACCTGATCAGGTACAGCGACATTAATATCAGCAGCAGCACGAATACCGCCGATTGCAAGATTGTCCGAATAGAAAAATATCGCAGTCGGAGGAACTACCATCTTTGCAAACTTAACAAATGCATCATACCCGGCATGAGTATGAAAATCAGTTTCAATGATATAATCTTTATTCAACTCGATACCGTTTTCATTAAGTGCTTTTTCCCAACCCTTTATACGCTGACGGTATGAGAAATTATCATTACCTTCTGCCGAGACACATGCTATTTTTGTATGACCAAGTTCAATGAAATGCTTTGCAGCAAGATAACCTCCCATGAAATCATCCGTACAGATTGCATCCATGCCGCTGTCTTCAATATAATGCTGAAGAAACAAAACAGGTATTTCAAGATTAACCAGATAAGGGATTCGTGTTTCGTCGAGAAGACTGTGTATTATCACTGCATCAACGCCCTTATCCAGCAGCATTTCAATATTTTCTTTTTCTTTTTCCGGATTACACTCGGAATAACATACTATTATATTGTAGCCTTCAAGATAAGCCTTCTTTTCAATTCCGGTGAGAGTTTCAGAAAAATAGGGATTTACGTTTATCGAAGAAAGAACGCCTATCGTCTTGCTTTCCTGCTTGCGGAGACACCTAGCGACCTGGTTCGGACGGTATTTCAGTTCTCTTATCGCCTTATTCACGCGCTTTACGACATCTTCACTTACAAAACGCGTTTCATTAATAACATGCGACACAGTTGTATACGAAACACCTGCCCTTTTAGCCACATCTTTGATAGTTGCCATCATCTTCACCTTTTAATGCTTTTAAGTTCTGCGCAAACGAATCCTATCAAGCTTGTTCAGGAAGGAAAGAAAAAAATCTCTTCCTTTGGCAAATCGCAAAGTATTTATTACTGCACGGACAAATTCATCAGTTATCCAGGTAATATAAACACCGGTTAGAGAAAGACCCAAAGGAAATATCATAATATAAGACATTACTACCACAAAAACAGTACCGAAAATCTGAGTATAAAGCATCCACTTGGTATCGCCGATTCCGCGTATTCCGTGTCCAATAACCACATTAAACGCTTTCGGAATCAGAAAAAAAGCGACCATTATTAAATAAGGATAACTGCTGTTTATCATTGCTGAATCTTTTGTAAAAATAGAAACTATATCCTTCGCGAATCCGCCGAAAAGAATCATAAAAAAAAGATTAATCAAAATGGAAATTTTAAGACAGCGGTATGTCGCGCGCGCCGCTTCAGTTTTTCTCCCTGCGCCGGCAGCATGACCGGCTAGCGTCTGCGCCGCCTTTGCAAAACCCGAATAAAAAAGAAAACACACAACTTCGATACGCATCACCAGCGTATAAATTCCGGTTTCTCCCGGACCTAATGAATTCATATAACGTACTATGATAAGATTACCGAAATGCCACATTATTTCCTCAAGACCGGAAGGTATACCTATGCGGGCTATGTTCTTATAATTCTCAAACTTTGACTTCACAATTTTTGAAAGATTAATTCCGAACTTTCTGCTGTTTGCAAGAAGAAATGAAATTGTAATCGCGGCACCGACAAACTCGGCAGCGACAAGAGCTATTCCGGCTCCTCTAATCTCCATCGGAGCAAATCCGAAATGACCGAAAATCAGAACCCATGAAAGAAAAAGATTAATCGAAGACCTGACAGCTCCTGAAATAAAAAGAGGAAAGGTTTTTCCATGAGCCTGAAGTATAGCAGCGGCAGTAGTTTCTGCGCCGACAAAAAGAAAAACAAATGAAAGAATCCGGATATATTCAACCGAATAAGACAAAATCGGTTCACGTACACCCATTAGATGAAAAACCTGTTC
>DAOMHE010000212.1:2004-3656 GCA_035430785.1 Spirochaetota bacterium
GATATTCGGATTTTTAAACATATTGACCTCGGCGCAGGCATTTAAGCAAACGTTTGCTTTATGTCAAGATTAATCCGTCATTAAAAAAAATTGCAACTATACAAAAACATTAAAATGACGGAAAAAGTTGCAACTTTACTGATTTTTGTCCGGTCTTTTATTATAAGGATCATTCCGACCAATTTAATACTACTGGAGTTTCCAATGTCTCTTATCGATAAATACCTGGAAAGAAAAGATTTTTCCTCTTATGAAGATTTTGTATCCGGATACAAATTAAAATGCCCTGATAATTTCAATTTCGCCTACGATGTTGTTGATTATTATGCCGCAAACGAACCCGACAGAAAAGCACTCGTTTGGTGCGATGAAAAAGAAGACGACAAAATTATTTCGTTCAAAGAAATGAAAGAGATGAGTCTTCAGGCTGCAAAAATGCTCTCGTCACTCGGCATCAAAAAAGGTGACAGAGTAACACTCATTCTCAAACAGCGCTACGAATTCTGGTTTCTTCTTCTTGCTCTTCACAGAATCGGAGCAATCGCGATTCCCGCAACCCACATGCTGAGCGCACATGATATAGAATACCGGATAAATTCTGCCGGAATAAAAATGATAATATCTGTTTCCGCCGATCACTTGACCGAATATACCGATGAAGCGGACTGCAAAACCGGAAACAAAATCATGAAGATGACTGTTCACGGAAGCAAAGAAGGATGGCTGAGCTATGAAGACGAAATGAAAAAGCATGACTCTTCATTCGTCCGCCCGCAGGGCGCGGATGCAACAACCAATGCCGACACGATGCTCCTGTATTTCACATCAGGAACCGTCGGACTTCCGAAAATGGTAACACATGACTATACTTATCCGCTGGCTCACATACTCACGGCAAACTACTGGCAGAATGTCGTCGAAGGCGGAATTCATTATACCGTTGCAGATACAGGATGGGCAAAATCGGTATGGGGTCAGATTTACGGACAGTGGCTTTCCGGAAGTGCCGTTTTCATTTATAATTATGACCGTTTTATAGCCGCAAATCTTCTATCGAAAGCAACAAAACACGGAGTAACCACTTTCTGCGCTCCTCCGACAGTATGGCGTTTTCTCGTTAAAGAAGATCTTCATAAATATGATTTTTCAAGCTTCAAATACTGCGTCGTTGCAGGCGAACCCCTCAATCCGGAAATCTATGAAAAATTTCTCGCCGCAACCGGAATCAAACTCAAAGAAGGTTACGGGCAGACCGAGATGGTTGTAGCGATTGCGACATGGCCGTGGGTCGAACCAAAACCAGGCTCAATGGGAAAACCTTCACCTACATACAATGCGATTCTTCTCAACAGAGAAGGAAAGGAATGTGAACCCGGTGAAGAAGGCGAAATTGTATTCAAAACAAATCCGGCTAAACCGATCGGATTATTCAAGGGATATTATTGCGATGAACAGCTCACCGCAAACGCGTGGCATGACGGCCTGTATTATACAGGAGATACTGCATATAAAGACGAAGACGGATATTTCTGGTTTGTCGGAAGAAATGACGATTTAATCAAAAGCTCAGGCTACAGAATCGGGCCGTTTGAAGTCGAAAGCGCACTGATTGAACATCCAAGTGTACTCGAATGCGCAGTAACAGGAATTCC
>DAOMHE010000213.1:0-3615 GCA_035430785.1 Spirochaetota bacterium
AGTTGATGACTTCGAAACAGAAGAAATCAAATGGAATGTGGAAACTACACCTAAGATGCTTAAAGAAGAGGGTGACAATAAGAAGAGAAGAAATCCGGTTAAGCATGTTCAGCTGAAAACTGTTGAGGGCGGACCTGCAGATTTAGCAGTTGAGAAATGGGCAGCAAACGGAAAAGGTCTTCAGAAAACAAAAGTCTTGGGAGTTAATTTCCAGTTCAAATATCCTGGATATAATTCAGTTCATTTGATTCCTGAGAAACCTCTTCAGATGCCTGGTCGTTCACGTGCTCTTTCAATATGGGTCCACGGAAGAGGTCAGGATTATAAACTTGAAGCATGGGTGAAAGATTATAAGGATAATGTTCATATTCTTAAATTCGGTTCAGTTAATTTCGTAGGATGGCAGCCTGTTAAGGCAGATATACCAAGCTATATACCTCAGGATACGGATTCTTTTCCGCAGACAAGAACTCTTAAACTTGAGAGGATAATATTGCGATCGGCGCCTACGGCATCGACGGACAATACATTTTTCTTTTTTGATCAGATTAAAGTCCTTACTGAAACTTTTGAAGTAAACTTTGACGGCGAGGGTCTAGAGAAAAATTTTGATTCAGCAAAAGATGATACGAAAGAGCCGGAGAAAAAAGTAGATAATCCGAAGTAATTTAATTACAAGTGGATCTGTTCAAAAGAGTATCCATGTAAGGGTACTCTTTTGTTTTATGCGGCAATGAAAAAATGAACAATGCATTACAACAAGAAGAATAGGAGAAGAAGGGATGTCTAAAGAAAAAATAATTGAGCGGCTTGAATCACTTCTTAAAGAGGAACTTTGGGGAAGAATAAATCCCAAAGATGTCAGCATCAACAGATTTAGAGTTCTGGATGATTTTTATAATTCAGCTGCCGGTGAATCCGCAGAAGAAGAACTTGTAAATCATTGCCGGGAACATCTGGCAAATTATCAGAATTCTGTAATTGCAATGTATCTTTTGGGTCTCATTTCTTTCGGTAAGGATTCAATGGACAGCAAAAGCTATCTGATGGAACTTCTTAATCTTTATGTTAATGCCCAGAAATGGACTATTGTAAGTCATATTGCCGACAGGATTCTTGAATTCGGAGAAAACAGGGCTGCATTGCGTGCTCTTGCTTTAAGTTATGAGAAACTGAAAAAAGTTAAGGAAGCTGTTCCTATCTGGGAAGAGCTTATCAAAATAAACAGATTTGATTCCGAAGTTGCAAAAAAACTGGCGCTTGCTCTGTCTGATGACAAGCAAAAGTCATCTCAATATCTAAAGCTGGCTTTTGAAGGTTATATCAAAGACGGAAATTATTCAGAAGTAACGGAGCTTTTGGATAAAATAATTGAAGCTTCTAAGGATGAGCTTCCATATTTTGACAAGGTTGAAAGACTTCTTTCTGATGCACAGCAAAAGGAAATTGCTGCTGAGATGTTCAAGAGATTGTATTCATTTTATTCAGATGACGATGATGCTGCAATAGACATTTTAAAACATGTACTTAAAAACAGAAAAGATGATTTTGACTCGAGAAAAAAAATCATAAAACATTTTGAAAAGAAATATTCAGAGCACTCCCAGCTTCAGCAGTTCCTATCGATTTCCAAACTTGCTGATTATCAGACTCCTATAAAAACTGCTCTTGATGCTTTTGAGAATAATATAGTTTTTGATGCTGGAAACTATGTTATGCATCGTACCTGGGGGCTTGGTCTGATTAAGGAAATTAATCAGGATGACATAGTTGTGGATTTTAAAGGGAAAGAGAACCACAAGATGACGGTTCAAATGGCTCTTCAGTCGCTTATTCCTCTGAAGAAGGATCATTTCTATGTGCAAAGACACGAGAATCCGGAGGAGATTAAAAAATTATTCACTTCAGATTTTATTGAATTTTTCCGTCTGTTGATAAATTCTCATGGAAAAAGAATAAGTCTCATGACCATTAAGAAAGATTTGATTCCTGATTATGTTGAGGAAAAAAACTGGTCGAAGTGGTGGACTAAGGCAAAAAATCTCATTAAGAAAGAAGCTGAGTTTGCTTTCTCTGAACAGAAAAAAGATGAAATATTTGTTAGAGACAAGCCTGTTACATATTATGAAGATCTTTTGGTAAGATACAAGAATGCACCTTCTTTCAGCGGCCGGTTAGATGCGGCTCTTGATTTAATTAATAATGTTCAGTTTTCTGAAGTAAAAAATGAGATAAGTCTCTTTGTTGATAATTTTATCTCTGCTTCAGGAGAAGGTTCTAATACCAAACTCATTCTTTCTTATTTTATTCTGAAAAGTATTGAGAAGTATTCTTCTACTGAAATCAGCGAATTGAATGATATAAAAGTAAAAGTTATAGCTTTCATAAAAGAGAGCAGAGAACTTCCTTTGATTTCTTCAAAGATTTCTTCTTATGATTATAAGAAGGATTTCATTAATCTTATCCGAGAAGAAAGAAATGACTGGTCGGCTATTTTCGGAGATATATTATTTGAGACTCCGGTTAGAATTCATAAATACATTATGAATATTCTTATCCGTGAGCATCAATTCAAATGTATAAACGGCTACATTGAAAGAGTTACCGTCGGAGCGAAGGAGTTTCCTGAACTCTTTTTGTGGGTTGCGAGAAACATTCTTTCTTCTTCATGGAATTATGACTGGCTCGATTATTCTGTCAAAGACTTGAGTCTTGCTCTTTTCAGACTTGTTTATGATCTGAAGAGAATCGAACTTAAGTCTGTCCGCTTGAAGAATATTGTTCTTGATATAGTTTTCGGCGGAGAAAATGAGATTCTAAAAAAAGTAATTTCTGAAAATGATAAAGGAATCTGCGCGAAACTGTATGACATGGCTGCTAATTCGGGTTATCTTGAAGACTGGCAGCTTGAAAAGATCAGGCAGACAATCGTTGAGAAGTTTAATGATTTTGCTCCTCAGTCTAATGTTAAAGATACCGAACAGGTTGATGTGGATGCAGAGGAAATATTTGTTCTAAAGAGCGGATTCGACAAAAAGACTGAAGAACTTTCAGCAATGATAAATGTTGAAATGGTTCAGCTTACTAAAGAGCTTTCTGTTGCCTCCGATCTTTCGGGAGACATGAGAGAGAATGTTGATTACAGTTCACTTCTGGAGAAACAGTCCATTCTTAAGAAATCGATTTCTAAGCTTGATAGCGAAATTAAGAAAGCTAAGATAATTGATCTTTCTAAGGTCAGCACCGAAGCAGTTATGCCGGGAACTGTGGTTGAACTTGAGAAACTTGACAGCTCGGAGAAAATCAAATATGCAATTCTCGGTCCGTGGGATGCGGATTATGAGAAAAATATTCTTTCTTACCGTTCAGAACTTGCAAAAGCTCTCCTGAAAAAGAAACAGGGAGAAACAGCAGATATAGTTTACGGTGACATCAAATCTTCTTATAAGATTTTGTCGATAGAAACGTTTAAGGTTTAAAAGGTGCTCCTTGCGATGCCTTATGTTGCGACTTTAAGCCATCACGATGATGGTAACGAGACTCTGCGCCAGGACGGCGCTAAAAGAGTCGAGCAGTCGCATATTGAAGGCATCGCTTTGCAGGGATCGTTCCTGC
>DAOMHE010000214.1:0-3523 GCA_035430785.1 Spirochaetota bacterium
CTGAAAAGCTTAAGTAAATATTAATTGTGTATTGGCCTTAAAATATAATGATGACTGCTGTTCCGTTATCCTGTCTTATGATGTTTGGTTCTCCTCCGATTTGCTTCGAAAGAGAAGAAACAAGTTTCATTCCGAGACTGTCTGTTTTGTCGATATCGAAATTGTGAGGAATTCCTTCGCCGTCATCAGCAACTGCAAGTGATCTTTTGCCGTTTGGAAGCAGAAGAAATTCTACAATTATTCGTCCTTTTCTTCCGTCATTAAATGCGTGTTTTATTGAATTTGAGACAAGTTCATTTATAATAAGACCGCATGGAACCGCATCATCGATTGACATAAATACATTGTCTGAACGGACTTCGTAGGTAATTTGTCTTATATCGGCAGAACTTCCTGCGAAAATCTGCTGAACCAGATTTTTGAGATATGAGCGGATTTCAATTCTGGTCAGGTCTGATGACTGGTAAAGTTTTTCGTGAATAAGAGCCATGGTTTTTACTCTGTTTCGGCTTTCGGATAGAATAGAAGTTATCTCGGCATTTTTAATCGTATTAGCCTGAAGAGATAACAGAGACGATATGATCTGAAGATTGTTTTTGACTCTGTGATGGATTTCCTTTAAAAGAATATCTTTTTCTCTTAGAGTGTCTGATATTTTTTGGGACGAAACCTTGAGTTCGGTAATGTCTGCCGCGCAAGAAAGCATTCCGTCAAAATTATGATCGTCATCCTCGAAAGCATAGACATATTCCGAGACCCATTTGAATGCAGAGTCGGCAAACTGCATTTTGTAAATTCCGGTCTGATTTGTTTTGCTTTTAAAAGCGTCATACAAAGGAAGAAGATTCATTTCAATTGGTTCATCCTTATAGTCGGAATATGTGATAGATGGATTTTTTGATTTGAAGATGTTGTCTCCTACGGATAATCCTGAATATTTTTTTGCAGTAGGATTCATGAAAGTTATATTTCCGTTTTTATCGCAGACTGTAATTGCGTCCCGCATTGTTTTGAATATTCTGTCAAGGAGGTTCTCTGATTTCAAAATGGCATTTTCTCTTGATGAAACAGAAAGAACCATTTGGGAGAAAATTTCATAGAATCCGCTGATCTCAGAATAATCCGAATGCAGAAGCTTTATTCCGTAATTTCCGTCAGATATTGATGACATCTGCAAAGCGATTCTGTTTAGAGGTAAAATGAATCTGATTTTGAAATAGTATATTGTTAGAAAAAGAAAAAGCGCAGCAAGGGAGAAGGCAAAAATAAGAAGTAGTTTCATCGATTTAGCGGGTGCGGTGATTTTGTCATAATTATTGTAAATTGAAACAGTCCATTCCGGGGAAGTTACTGGATAAACGCTTACTCTGTTTTTTTTATCATCTGCATAGTAATCATAACTTCCGATTTTTCCCGATAGAGCCTCAAATATATGTGTTTCGTTCTTAATATTCCGCCTTTGTTCAGAATACTCCTTAATTGGATGATAGATGATGTTTCCATTTCTATCTGTTATTGTAGCCCAGATTTCGGTATTGGAAAATTCTTTATCAATTGAGTAAGTGAGGTTTTCAATATTGATAATTGCGCAAACTATTTGATTGTTTCCGGGAGCTGATATCGTTATACAAGTTTTGTTTGATTTGAATGAAACAAAAGAGTCGGAATAATAAACTTTTCCGGTTTCTTTTGTTTTTAAAAAATATTTTTGTGAGGAGTAGTCGAAGTTGTCATAGAAATTATTATCATAAGAATGGTTGATTAGCGTCCCGTTGTTATCAAGTATGAAAATTTCTTCAAAAGAATTGTTCCCGGTTGCAATGTTTCTTAAATACTCGTTTATCTTGCTGTTGTGTATAGTTTGTCTTGAAATATTTTCATTAATTATTTTCAGCTGACTTTCTGTTTGTTTAAAAAAGCGATCGTATTCATTTGACATGTTTCCGGCTAATGTCAGGGCATTCAGGTCATTTGTTCTGATGAGATTATCAGAGAAATTATTTATTGAAATAAGCAAAAATAGAAAGAGTAATGAAAATATAATAATTGTAAAAGCAATGGAGAGTTTAAAAATCGATTTTTTTTTGTTTTGTTTCATTTGCTTTTTATGATCTGTCCATTTTTTATTTCAACAAGATTTGCTGAACGCTGTGCATCGCCATAACGGTTTATAAGATATTCTCCTGCAGGGGAATCGAATCTCCGTGTTTCGATGGTATTCCTTTTAATTTCTTCAGGAGTAAAATAGTTTTTTCTGAATGACTGAAACAAAAGATACACACAGTCATATCCGTATATTGAAGAAAAAGTGGCTTCCGTGCCGAATCTTTCGGCATATTTTTTTCTGAAATTTAAGAGTGACTGATGCTTGTTTTCTGTATCATAGAATAAAACAGCTTTAATTCCTTCAACGGCCTTTCCTCCGTTTGAAGTAAGATATGATGTCATCGCCCAGCCTCCGGTGAATATTGGGATGGTGCTTTTTTTGCTTCTTATTTTCTGCGCAAATCGTGTCAGGTCATGGGCTGAAAAAAGGGCAAGAACCGTATCCGGGTTGGTTTTGATTATGTCGTTAACGGCATTTTCTATCGCTTGGTTGTCTGTTAGAGCATATTCCTTTACGAGAAAAGGTGATAAGTTTTTTGAGTTGGCATATTCAGTAAAAAAACCTATGTATGATTCACTATATGTCCTGTTTAATGAATCATAGATGATTACAATCTTTCTAAGATTTGATGATGAAATTTTATCCGCTACGGCAATAGCTTCACTTTTGGTGGTAGAGCAGACCCGTAAAAAATTATCATCTCTGTCAGTAAAATAATCTGAGCTGGAAGACGGTGATATCATAAGAAAATCTTTTCCATTGATTAAAGATAATCCGGCTTTAGACATTTCGCTTGTACTGTGTCCGATAATCAGATTTATCCCTTTTTCAATAAAATCTAAATCTATTGCCGCTGCTTCTTCTGCCGAATTTTTATCATCGGAAATGAAAAGTCTGATTTTTCTTTTTCCGAGAACACCGGATTGATTAATTTCTTCTGTAGCTAGAATAATACCGTTTTTGCAATGAATTCCGAGATCAGAATTTTTTCCGCTGAGAGTTGAAGAAATTCCGATATTGATTGAATTATTGGAGCATGATAAGAAGAATGCTGAAAATATGAAAACAGCTGAAAGGGTAATAAATTTAATTTCCGATAAGAACATATTTCCCCTTGGAGATTCTGTAAAGATAAGTTTTTCTTTCAGCGTCTCCATTTAAGTTTATTGAAAATGATCCCGTTAGAAGAGAGAAATTCTTTTTTCTGATAATTGATTCTTTTATTTCATCAACCGAAGCATCAGCAATATCCAGTTTATTTTCTTCAATGCTTTGCTTTAAAATCATTATCGAGTCGTACGCGAGAAGTGAAACAAGCGAGGGTTGTTCCCCGAATTTTGATAAATATTTCTCTCTAAAGACATTGCTTTGCTCGGAATCAATGTTGAAATTTATAAAATGTGAGAAGATTATACC
>DAOMHE010000215.1:0-3489 GCA_035430785.1 Spirochaetota bacterium
CGGTCTGCTATAGAACGCTTTCCGGCAAACCATGCCAGAGCAAGTGCAGCAAATAGAAATAATGAAAGAAATAGTATATTCTGAATCATAATTATATTGGCTTGTTCAAGGATTTCTTTTTCAGGTACAGTTACGCGGATATAGAGATATGGAGTTTCTTCTCCGTGAAGCCATAGTTTCCGGTAGCTTAAAATGCTTTTGGTGTCTGAGTCAGATGGTTTGCTGGCATAGGTTTTAATGTCAGGTCCTGACTGCATATCCATAAAATCTTTTTTATTATATTCTTTACCTATGTATTTATCTTTTTCTGATGAGCTGTAAAGAACTACGCCTTTGTGATCAAGAAGCATGAAATGTGCATATTGCGCGAGAGGAGACCGCTTGAGAGTTTCATTATAATAACCCAAAGTCAGTGCGACAATAAAAACACCATCTATTTCATTATTGCTGTTTTTGTAAGCGTAGGCCAGATTGAATACAGGCTGAGATGTTAATCTGCTGCGGATAAATTCCCCTGATGAAATATGTCCGCTTGAAAGCGCGTTTTTAAAGTATCTTCTGTCTGAAGCATTGAAAGTCGATGAAACAGGAAGACCGTGAGCCCAGACTTCACCGTTTTTATCGGCTATAAGAAGATTGGTATATTGAGCATTGAGTTTGACTGTATTTGTGAGAATATCGGTCATTCGCTTTCTGTTTTTATTTTTGAGATACGGCAGCTGTTCGATAACCGTAATGAGCTGCATTGCAGAAGCTTCAAGATTTTTCTGTTCGATTGCAATATTTTCAACAAGCTGATTTGTTTCAGTTTTTGCCGAATCAAGAGCCATTTCTCTCATATGAAGTCCGGAATATATAATTATGGCAATTGCAGGAAGTGCAACTATGAGAGTAAGAAGCAGAATTTGTATTCTTATCGGCAGCAGCCCGAATTTAACCATCAATCACCGCGTTATAATAAATTCTAATGCAAGACTGTGATAAGAAAATAGATCGGCTTCGACTATAACATACGGGAATAAAGAAATAAAGTATTTTTGTTAGGGATTTGTGCTCTACTATAATGAAATAAAGAGCAGTGGGGATTGATATTGAAATAAAAAGTTTATTTCTTTTTGTTTTTTTTGCGGCAGTCTCCGCAAATTCCGTAAAGAATATGACAATGATCTGTTAATTCGAAATCATTTTTTGCGGCAATTTTAGATTGTTCTTTTTCGATTATATCGGATTCAATTTCAACAAATTTTCCGCAGTTCTGACAGATGAGATGATCGTGGTGTGAATTTTCTGATACTATTTCGTAACGGGTGACATCATGGCTCATATGAATTTCTTTGGCGATTCCGGCATCGCAGAGAAGTTTTACTGTCCGGTAAACAGTCGCGATTCCTATTTCGGGATTTGATTTTTTAACAATATCGTAAATTTCTTCCACAGTGCGGTGTATGTGTTCGCTTTCCATTATTTCAAGAATATGGTTTCTCTGAGAGCTGATTTTAAGTCCGCTGTTTTTTACGTAGTCATTCAGTTTTTCAATTGCTGACATTATAAACTCTCCGGTTATTTATAAAAACATTTTGTGGCTCATGTTGTCAGGTCAAGTCAAAATTTGTTATGCAATCATTTCTTTCTTGGTAAGTTTCTGTTTTCTACGGTTTGCGGTATATCTTGCACACTGGGGAATCATTCCGTAACCGAGCATAATGCCAAGTATGAAATCCTCTTCAGGTGAATATTCATTAAGAGGTTTATTCCCGAAAAGTCTAATTATATCAATGCAGTTTTTATTTCCGAAAAAAAGGTTTATCTTTGAATCCGATACATTCTGGATGAAGTATGGTATCTTTAATTTTTCCAGCCGGTCTACAGCCTGAGTTTCAAAACTTTTTGAGAGAGTATGCAGAATCAGGTTTCTGAGACCCTTCTGATATTCATATATGTGATGTAGAAATACCTGCATATTGCCGCCTTTCTGATGTCAATAATGATAATGAATATCAAAAAAGTCAAGCGAAGTTGTGAAATAATAGCCTGCCCGTTATTTTGTGCGGGCACTCATAATTCTTCTAACCGCAAAAACTTCTTATAATAATTTCCTTTTCTGGCGAAACTGAAATATATGGTTTCGCGAGGTAAAAATGGCTTACTGGTTACTTGTTTATGACGGCGATTGTCCAATGTGCCGGAAATTTATACAGATGATTGCACGCTTTGACAGAGAAAAAATGATAGATTCAATTTCTTTTGCTGATTACGCTGAAAAGACTGATAAGTTTACTTATGATGAACTAGAAGAGGATATTCATCTCATCGGTAAAAAGGGCGAAGTTCTGAAAAAGGGTGAGGCTATCCATAAAATGATAAGCATTCTTCCTCCGTTAAAACCGTTCAGATGGATGCTTGAGGGGAAACCCGGCAGAAAGTTTTCTGATTTGTTTTACTTTTCTACAAAACGACTGCGCAGATGTATGAATTGTCCGCATGATAAAAGAGAAATCAGGAGAGACCGTTAAATGATTGATTATTTTTGCATGATAATGTAGAATCTCCCGGATATGAATAAAAGAAACATTTATATTTCCGGAAAGGCCTCACTTAAAAGGATTGTCTATCAGATTGTTTCGGAAATGCCGGGAATAAGCTGTCCTGATTCTGTTATGTCGTCTGATATGATTGTTTTCTGTGCAGATAAAGATTATAATATTTCATCCATTCCCAAACAGGATGTCGAAGCGCTTAAAACGGGAATCCCTGCGGTTTTATTATCCTACGGCGCTCCTTTTTCTACATTGCTCGATTTTGTCCGAATGGGAGTTTTCAGTTTTATCAGTCTGCCTGCGAATGCTTCTCATGTCAGAAAGGAAATATCCAGAATTATTTCATACGATTTTTCCTGTACCGGTGAAGAATATGACCTTGAACTTGACACAGGGGATGTTTCGGTTCACGTAAATTTTAACTGCAAATCAATTTCAAATTTTATCATTTCATCTTTAAATAATATTCATGAACAGGGGGCGCTTGTTTCCAGGCTTGTGTCGCACCGCGGAAAGATTCAAGGAGTTTATTCTCATGAGATGGATATTCCCGAAGAAATAACGGACGAAGAGAATTTGATCAGAAAAAAGGTTTTATCCGCTATAGATGAAGACCGTGTTCTTGTGAATTATCAGCCGATAATATCTCTTGCTCACAAAAAATGCAGCGGTTTTGAGGCGCTATCTAGAATTATTTCTGAAAACGGTGAAATAATTCCTCCTGATCTTTTTATTCCTGTTGCTGAAAAAAGCGGAATAATCGGTCATCTGACTCGCCATATGATAAAAAAAGTATGTTCGGATATAGCCGAAGGAATAAAGATTGGATTTCCTGAAGAGTTCAGGATAAGCGTTAATATTTCTGCCAAGGAATTCCTGAATGAAGACATAGTTGACTTTATCGAAAATGAAGTTTCACGCAATTCAATTAAGACAAAATATCTTGCGTTTG
>DAOMHE010000216.1:0-3453 GCA_035430785.1 Spirochaetota bacterium
TTTCCTTTTGCGTCAAGCAGATAGCCGTCATTTGCATTGCGGAGAGAAATTGCCGCAATAGCCAGATCTTTGACCGGGAGCTTCACCGGCTGAAAAGTTTTACCTCTGTCAATTGTTGAATATATAAAAAAAGAAGATGCTACCCATCCGGTATTTTCATCACAAAAAGCAATGTGAGGGAAGCATTGAATTTTTGAAACTGTATTCCATGTTCTACCGCCGTTTAAGGTGTACTTGAGACCGCCGTTACCGTTATTCCACGCTACATCTTTATTTACAATGTCCACACCTAAACGGCAGTAAACTTCTCCGCCTTTTGCTAACGTCCAGGTTTTTCCGCTGTTTTCTGTAAACCGTAAATCATCATCAGGACCGACAGCAATTCCGAACTGCTCTGTTTCAAATGCTGCGATGTTTACAAACATGACATAGTACGGAGCAGTTATTTCTCCATCATACTTATCCGCATAATAATAATTAAGATGCCTGAGAAGTTTCCAGCTTCCGAAATCTGCTTTTTTGATTTCATCATTTAAAAATTCATCTTTGGCGGCAACATATCCTCCGATCCCAAGTTTCATAGGATCGATTTGAGGTACTGAGTTTCCGGAACAAGAATAAAAAATAAGAGAAAGTGAAATTATTAATGAAAATTTCAAAACGATATCCTTATACATCATTATTTTGAGAACTTTATATTTATTTCTGAAGAATGTAAAGCAATTATCATTCACTTCAGTCTATTATTGAGTGTTCTAGTTTCATAGTTATACTGCTGGTTTATATTCAACAAATTGAAGTTTATATTTATACAATGAAAGTAAACTTCAATATTCTCCGAGATGAGCTTTAATACACAGAGCCAATCGCATGTCTTTATATCGTTAACCGTGTTTTTTCATTAAAGACACGGTTTATTCCCCACATCTTGATTATCAATCTATTCTTTGCTATAATTTAGTGACAAAAAAAGAAAAGGAGCTATTATGTTAAGGTTGATATCTGTTGCAGAAACTTCTGCTATCAGCTTTTCAGATTCTGTTAAAGGACTGACTGATAAGTATTGAATTTTCAATTAAGGATAATGCTATGAAAATAATTTATCTAATTTTATCGGTTATATTTTATTCAGCATTTCTGAATGCTTCAGCATGGATCGACATAGAAAGCGGTGCAGTTTTCACAGCTTATAATGACGTTCAAATTCCCAGCGGCAAAGGCACTAAATTTTCACTGAAAGATGATATCACTCCAAAAACCAGGCCGTTTTACAGAATTCAATTCGGGTACCGTTTTTATGAAAGGCATAATCTATTTGCTCTGTATGCCCCTCTGACAGTAAAAAGCAGTTCGCGGATATCCAAAGACATCTCTTTCCATGGAACAACTTTCCCAAAAGGATCTGACGTAGATGCTACATTCCGTTTCAATTCATACCGCTTAACATATACATATACCTTTTACCGGACGGATTCTTTACTCTTATCAGCAGGCATTACAGGAAAGATCCGTGATGCAGAAATAAAGTTAAGCGATGCAGAAAAATCCGCTTCACGCAAAAACACAGGTTTTGTTCCGCTTATTCATGTGAATATAGAGTGGTTTCCGAAAAATAATATCAGCTTTATGATTGACGGAGACGGCCTTGTCGCGCCTCAGGGACGTGCGGAAGATTTCTTGTTCGCTTTTAAATATTACATTGACAACAATATAGACATCAGGGCAGGATACCGTTTTCTAGAGGGCGGTTCAGACGGCGGAGGCGACGTGTATACGTTTTCAATGTTCAACTACATCATTACAGGAGTCCAATACCGTTTTTAAGAATCTTTTAATCCATTAAGCTTTTATATTTCATCGGCGTCTAAAAAAAAACTGTACCTGAGCAACTTCTCGTGCAAAAATTGTAATCAGGTCAGAAGAAATGAGCAGCACTTTCGAAATCCGGCGGTTTTTCCGCCCTTATCAACCCTCTTTCAGCCGCAACATTAAGGATGTCGCTTATCGAGAGATTTATCCTGATGAAAAACTTTATGGCCAGATTTATTGTTACTGGGAATTGAGGTCTCTAAAATCAATTGAAACGGAATTTGTCTATAGGGTTGTCGCTGACGGCTGCAATGACATTTTTTTTCTGCTTGATGATCCGAATGAAAGCTTTGCCGCTGGTTTTTATAACCGTTATACTGAATTTTCAATCGGAAAAGAGTTCCGCTATATAGGCATTCGTTTTTTACCCGGCATGTTCGCTCCGCTATTTTCCATCGATGCGAAGGATCTTATCAATAGAACCGAAAAACTTGCAGATGTATCAAAAACTGTTTCAGCATATATACGTGATTACTTTTCTGACAAAGACACCTTCTCTGAGATCAAGATAAAGTTAGACAGCTTTTTTATCGGGCTTTTCTCGAAAAATTCAGTCATTTTGGATTCGCACTTTGACTATGCCATTAGACGAATTATAACACAATCCGGTAATCTGCGTATTGAGAAAGATCTGCAGAATTCTTTAAGCTCACGTCAATTGCGAAGATATTTCGAACTTTATATCGGAGATTCGGTAAAAACTTTCAGCAAGGTTATACGTTTTCAGCAACTGCTGAATGCGGGTCTTTCGACGAACAATATCAGCAAACTTTTTCACGATTTCGGCTATTACGACCAGGCGCACTTCATCAGGGATTTTACACGAATGTACGGTGTTACTCCGGGCAAAGCCTTTGACGGGAAGAATGATTTGCTTTCAATAAAAACTTCGTAACAAGACTTTAAAAAATTACTGCCAAAAGCAGTGTTGAATAAAATTCCATGAAGCTTCTCAATGTCCGATTTTTACAATACCAGCTTCTATTTTCAGTCTATACTTTGATAAATCATATAAGCTGGTAAATGTAATTTGATCACACGGAGGAAATTATGAAACAACTATTTCTATCATCATCCTTTTCGACAGTCGCAAAAAACCTGATAGATTTTGCAGGCGATAATCTAAAGGGGAAAAGAGTCACATTCATTCCCACGGCGAGCGTACCGGAAAAGGTGACATTCTATGTTGCTTCGGGCAGAAAGGCTCTTGAAAAACTCGGAATGACTGTCGATGAACTTGAACTGACAAGCGCAACCCGTTCAGAAATAAAATCGAAACTGCGCGGGAACGACTACATCTATGTCAGCGGAGGCAATACTTTCTTTCTGTTGCAGGAAATGAAAAAAACCGGTGCTGATGAAATCATCAAAAATGAAATTGCATCGGGCAAAATCTACATAGGCGAATCAGCCGGATCGATGATCTTATCACCGGATATCGATTATGCAAAGGAAATGGATGATGTCAAAAAAGCGCCGGAACTAAAGAACACCTCCGCCCTGTCGGCAATTGATTTTTATCCTCTGCCCCATTATACGAATTTTCCTTTTAAAAAAGCGGCTGAAAAGATAATCTCGCAGTAT
>DAOMHE010000217.1:0-3452 GCA_035430785.1 Spirochaetota bacterium
AATGCTTTCAATCGAAGGTTTCTGCCTCGGCATATTCGGTTCATTCACAGGAATCATTTTCGGCTATCTGTTGTCATTCGCGATAAACGGTCTAGGCGGAATACCTTTCTCATATGACGGATTCGATTATCACATACTGATATCTCCTGCTTTTTCTGACGCTATAAAAGCCGCCTTACCGGTACTTTTCGTCTCACTTGCCGGCACTCTTCCTGCGGCTTACAAAGCATCACGATTGTCAGTTGCAGAAACATTGAGGTATTAATATGAATAAAGAAATCATCACAAAAACAATCAAACTAGCACTTAGAAACGTGAGACGCAACAAACGGAGAACACTTTTAACTCTTCTAACAATGTTTATCGGATTTTTTGCAATCACTGTTCTGGACGGATTTATGACATACAGCATGAATCAGCTTGGAGAAACTATTATCAAAAGCGGAGTCGGCCATATTCAAATCGCCTTAAATGAAAACTACTTCAAAGAAGGAGAAACTGACCCTTCACCTTTTATAATTCCTCAGTCTAATGAAGAAGCTAAGAAGATTTTGAAGCTGCCTGAAGTTAAAGATGTTATAAAGTGTACAAAGTTTCAAGGGCTAATTTCATTCAACGGAAAGAATGAAAATACATTATCCCAATCGGTTGATGCAGAATCATCAGAAGAAACTTTAAACAGGCTGAATTTTTTTGAAGGACGGGGGTTTAACGGTGAAAGCGGAATAATCATAGGCAAAATTCTAGCTGAAAAACTTGAAGTTAAAGTTGGGGATACAGTAACTCTTTACGGACCATCCGCTCAGGGCGGCGTAAATGTTCTTGATTTGGAAGTTTCTGCAATCGCCGGATGCGGAATAACAGATCTGGACAATGTCGCAAGTTATATTACGACGGAAACTGCCCAGACACTCATGATATCTAATGATCTTACTCTATTAACTGTATATCTCGAAGACACAAAAGATACCGACGCGGCGATTAAAAAAATTAAAGCAATTACCGGCGGAATATTTTCGATAAAAAAATGGAACGAAGTTTCAGAGTACTACCGTTTAGCCAGTACTTCATATAAAACCGTATTCGGCGTAGCCAATATCATTATTTTCATTGTTTCGCTTTTCGCAGTCGCCAATACAATTACAATGTCCGTATATGAACGCATACGCGAAATGGGAACCATCAGAGCATTCGGGATGAACCGTAGATATATTTTTATGATGTTTACTTTAGAAGGAATAATTTTAGGTTTCTTCGGAACATTAATCGGATGTATCGGAGGATTCGCAGCTTCATATATCATCAACTTTTTCGGCGGAATAGAAATAGGAGCACAACCGGGTTATTCAGAATCTATGATTCTTTTCTTCACACCTAAAACTTCAACAGTATTACTAAATATAACAGTCGGAATAACTATTTCCGCTATCGCTTCACTCATACCTTCGGTAAAAGCCGCAAAAATTCAAGTACGTGAAGCCCTTTCATACAGATAAGGAGAATATTATGAAAAAATATCTATCGCTATTACTTTTTGTTTTATCAGTTCATCTAAATGCAAATGATGGAAATACAATTTTAAAAGATGTAGATGCCAGGATTTATACTCCGAATATGGCTTTTGAAATGGACATATCCGCATATAAGGGGAGCAAACTTCGCGACTCAAATAGAATCGCCGGGTATTCCAAAGATTCAGAAAAATCACTGGTACTGCTGTATTTTATTTCTCCTGCAAGCTTGAAAGGAAGAAAAATGCTCATGGAAGGTAATTACATCTGGATGCAGATGCCGCGCACAAAAAATGCGATCCGTCTTTCTCCAATGCAGATTCTTCTCGGAGAAGCATCAAACGGCGACGTTGCCCGGACTAGATTTTCAGCAGATTATAACGCTGTTCATGACGGCAGCGAGATTATTGAATCAAAAAAATGCGAAAGACTAATACTTGAAGTTAAACCTGAAAAAAAAGGAAGCACCTATTCCAAAATCATTCTGAGAATCGGTGTCGACAAACTCCCTGCGTATGCAGAGTTCTTTGCAGAAAGCGGCAAAATGATGAAAAAAGTTCATTATAGATCATTTTCACCATATGCAGGAAAAATGATGCAAAAGAAAATTGAAATTTTTGATGCAGTCAACCCTGAAAACCACACAATAATGGAATATGTAAAAATCGGATCAAAAAATCTTCCTCTTTCTCATTTCACTAAAGAATATCTTGATCGTTTTCAATATACTTCTTTCGGAGGACAGTGATGAGAAGCCGCATTCTTTTCACAATATTTCTATTTCTGGCAATTACAGAAAATATTCTTTCTTTTGACGGATTTTACAATTTTCAATCAACAGCAGCGGCTCATAAAATATCAGAGAAAACCGATGAAAATCGGTTTTCTCTCTCTCAGACATTATTTGCAAACCATTCCGCATCTTTCAGTATTTTTAATTCATCAATCAACACAAATGCTTTTGGGAAAATTATTAGCGGAGATAATCCAGAAACCGAGAAATCAAAAAGCAAATTCGAAAGTAAAATTACCGAGTTATATATTTCAATTGGCAGTGATTCTCTTTTTTTTGATATAGGGAAAAAACATATTAAAACGGGGACTGCTTTATTTAAAAGCCCGACATATTATTTTGATTCTGTTTCTGGTTCAACATGGAAAAGAGATTCAAATAGCGAAAAAAAAACAAAGGAAGGTACAATCGGATTAAAAGCAGAATGGATTAATAATATTTGTACATTATCAGAATATTATTCACCCAGGATAACAATCAACGACGATAAAAAGGATAATATCGAACGTTTTACATCAGAACAGGATTTTCACAGATCTCTCAGCTCTCTTTCTTTCAGAATAAAAGATTTAGATATGTCATTATTCTTCCTCTATACCAAAAGAAATAATGGTACAAAGTTTAATTCAGGATTAACATCTAATATTTCAATCGGAGATTCATTTACTTTATATATTGATGCATCCATTGCAGATCATAAATATATTTACTTACCTGACGAAAAGACATTTTCAATTGAAGAAGATAAAGTAAATAATCCTATCGAAGCAAGTTCTGGAATATCATATTCTATTAACGAAAATAATACTTTATATGCAGAATATTATTATAACGGTGCAGGACTTAATAAATCGGACTATGACGATGCACTCGATTTCATGGACAAAATGAATTCATTTAACTACGGTTCTGCAGAACTATTGTCAGGTAAATACGGGCTTTTTAACATGGGAAAACACTATCTAATGATCCGGGGAACATTTTCAATTAATGATTCATATGATTTTTCAGCAATGAATATTCTTAATCTTTACGATAAAAGCGGTTTATTTCAAAGCGAAATAAACTATGATGGAGAGGGATTCATCATAACATTTATGGGGAGAAATTATTTGGAAGGGGTAGAAAGGAAATCAATTATTTTTCAA
>DAOMHE010000218.1:0-3438 GCA_035430785.1 Spirochaetota bacterium
CGATTGCTGTTGCAAGCCCTGCGCCGGCTATTCCCATACCGGCTGAGAATATCAGAACGGGGTCGAGAATGATGTTCGCGACAGTACCGATCATCATCGAAGCCATCATGTGTTTTGTACGGCCTTCGCCCTGAAGTATGCCTACGAAAACAGAACTGAGCAACATAAACGGAATGGCAGGTAGAACCCAGAGAAGGTAGCTCAATCCGTAGTGATGAAGCATTTCTTCTCCGCCGAAAAGTGAAAGAATTGGTGAAGCAAGAAAATACATAATTAAAAGACTGATAAAACTGGTAATCAGTGCCAGAACAAGTCCGCTTTCGGCTGTGCAGTCGAGTTCATGTTCCTTGCCAGCTCCGATTGCGCGGGCAACTAGTGAAGAAACCCCACCCGTGATGCCGAAACTGATTGCCATGAAAATAAAATATAACGGCCAAACAAGACCGGTAGCTCCGACAAGCCAAGGGTCTGACGGATCAATCCGTGAAATAAAAAACGTGTCGACTATATTATAAAGAAGAGCAAAGAACTGACCCGCGAGAACTGGAATAGAGAGACTTATTAGAGTCGGCGCCAGAGCACCTGAACGGATATTGATTTTTTTCATAATAGATTCACAATGAAAGGGATATGAAGAACTGCACAAGAAAAATTTGAATTAATAGTCAAAATATTCTATATTGTTGATTTTTTGAATTTAAGAGATGAGCTTTAAAAAGTTTATCCGGTTATATTAAAAAATAGTCATGGCGCCGTAGCCGCTTTTATCGCCGGATACGGATTCAACGAGTCCGTGGACTTTGAAGGTGCATGATGTCAGATTTGATACACAATTAACCCCTTCCGTTGATGAGCTTTTTTCACAATCTCTGGGCGCCTTTATAGGGGAAAAAAAGAAAGTGGTGTTGAGATACACAAAGAATATATCGCACTATATCTCTTATATTATCGATTGTGTTGATCCGAAAATAAAAAACTCAGTGATTCGGAATCTTATGAATTTGAGGCGTCGTTTGAGATTTCGGATGATTTGTATCTGTGGAAACAACTTTTCACCTGCGGCAAACATTCTGAAATTATTTCGCCTCTATCGATGAGAAAGATGATGGCCGACAAGCTGAAAGAATGCCTGGGAGTGTATGAAGGTTAAGAAATTATAAGTAAAACATTTTCAAAGCTGTAACTTGTGCCGCCTATCTGAAGTTCGAACAGTAAAATTCTTTCTACGAAAAACTTTACCCGCCGTTATCTTCCGATTTTGGGCACATCGCAACCGGCAGATAAAGGTTATTTGGTGCTGTCTTTGTTGATATCTTATCGAAAAAGCTTATAAATTCTGCCGTTAGTTTTTTGCCGTGTGAAAGCCGATAAGAAGAAAAAGATCTGGCAAGTGATGATTCCGAAAAAGAATATAATGGTGTTTCAGCACTGACGGCATAATCAAGGAACTCTTTTCTGTTTTCACATATGCCGGGACTAAGCGATATGAGCAGCGAGGCGCGTTTGATTATTTCTTTATTTCTGCGACGAGATTTTGCCTCAGCTGATTCCGGAGTAAGAGTGATGTACGGAACTTTATTCTGCTGTAATTGGGTGCAGACATCGGCTGTAATTTTTTTGAGCGAACCGGGGAGCACTGCGGCAAATCCGAAAAAAGTCATGAGTTTTGACTCATTGAGCCAGTCAAGAAAACAATTAAGTGTATAGAAATCATAGTCCGGGATTGTTGTTATTTCAATTATTTCCGTGTGTACCGGAATAAACGGAATAAGCGGTTTTATGCGTTCCCAGAAAGGATCGCATCCGTCTGTTGCGGCAAGAATTGCGTCGGTGTCTTCAATTATTCGAGATATTAGTGCCGTATCCTCAAGTGACGTTATTTCCTTCACACTGATGAAATCGATCAAAGCGCCGATTTCCTGGTTTAATTCGTTTAGATGCTTTCGGTCACTATCTGCTCCGTAATGCCGGATATTCTGAACCGTGCGGTATCCAGCGATTTGGCGGATTGCCCAGAAGAGATGGTAAACGTAATCAATATTTATAAAATTATCTGTTTCCGGAGACATGGATGTAATAATAGTGAGTCTCATGGTTACCTCTGTTTCATAAATATAACGATAATATCAGTAATACTAAATGAAGAATGACCTTGAATGTAAAGCTCCATTTAATTAATTATGTTTTAAGATAGACGTTCAAGGTATAACTCGTTTTATAAAATATGATACAATAAGAATTACCTCAGCGATGTGTGCGAACATTTGTATTCGAGTAATAATCGAAGCAGATGCGATGTCTGCTGAGAAATAGCAATAATCAAATTGATTAGAATAATGAAGTTCACACTGAGATGGCGGAACATAGCACGCGAGAGGATCTATAGTTTCATTCGGAGAAACGTAATAAGTTATCTTCACTGTCACGATTTTTGATCATCTGAAGTGATACTCTGAAATATTTGCTCCATGGGCTGATATTTTATTGTTCAAGATAACCGGTTAAAGTTTCTAGTTTATGAATCAGAATAATTCGGGAATCTTTTTCTTTAACAGGATTTTTTAATTTCTTAATAATTAAACCGAGTTTTGATATGTAATTTTCCGTCATTATAATCTTTGATTAATAATATTTTATGAAATAGATACCAATCATTAATAGACCTGAAATATCTGACACTAATAAGATAAAAAAAGCAATTTTCATGAATATATGAAAAGACCAAAGAGATTGATCGAAAAAATCAAAATATAAAGATATTAATGCTTTATCATCAGAAAAAAATTCTCTTGGTAACATTAAAAATGGGAAAAAGATTAATGATAAACCAATCGCTAAAAGATTTTCAGTAATTTTATAATCAAAGGTTAAAAGAAAAAAAATAAGTAATGCTGGATAAAGTATAGCTTTGAATAAAATATTGAAGCCTTCTTCACGAGAAGAGTTATTTTGTAAATCTTTTGAAGTATATCGATCGTATTTCATAAGTTTTATATCAATCCAAAATTTCTCTTCCGTTTCTTAAACTATAGCAAGTTCGTGAAATTCTATTTCCATAACCTTTTCCCGAATGTCAAATCCAAAATAGACCGCATTTTGCAGCAGAATTTACGCGTTTACTGAGCGAAGCGGAATACAGAAATTTAATATGGGAGAATGAGATCCCTGCATTCGCAGGGATGACGGGAAAATCGAAATAATGACAGAATGTACGTTGGAATGAAAATGAATGAAAGTGTACTAAGCAGTACAGCAAGGGAATAATGAGAGAAAAACCCCTTCAAACGTCTGTCGAAGACAGACACCAAATAAGCGCAGACTTTCGCAATCCTCCGAAGGAGGTGCGAAAGTTCTGTCGCGACAAGCACCGCGCAGCGGCGCCTTTTTCCAATCGTACATGGATGTACGTAAGTCCGAGCGCCCACGGATGGAACAGCG
>DAOMHE010000219.1:0-3424 GCA_035430785.1 Spirochaetota bacterium
AACTCATTGAACTCCATGGAGAGAAATTTATTCTCGGTACCATTCGCGATATTACCGTACGTAAAAGAATGGAGGAAGAATTACAGCGTACTCAGAAACTCGAATCCCTTGCCTCCCTTGCCGGCGGCATAGCACATGACTTCAACAATCTTCTGGGCGGAATATACGGCTACATCGAATTAGCAGAAGAGATTACTGCTGATAATCAACTGAAAGAATATCTTGAAAAATCTATTTCTACAATTGACAGAGCACGCGACCTGTCCAGACAGCTAATAACATTTGCAAAAGGAGGTGCACCGGCTCAGTCGATTGGTCACTTATTTCCGCATATTGCCGATACTGCTAAATTCGCCCTCAGCGTCTCTAATATATTATATGAATTTGATATAGAAAACGACTTGCGGATGAGTAATTATGATAAAAATCAAATCAGCCAGGTTATAGACAATATTGTCATTAATGCAAAGCAGGCAATGCCCGACGGGGGAAGACTTATAATTTCTGCACGCAATATTGAATTATCTGATAGAGAGCACTCAATTCTTAAATCAGGTAAATATATAAAAATTTCAATCAGAGATTACGGCAGCGGAATGACCAAGGAATTAATGCAGAGAATCTTTGATCCGTTTTTTACAACTAAACCGTCAGGTCACGGCCTCGGATTAGCTACATGCTATTCAATTATCAGAAAGCATGGAGGTGCAATCGATGTTGAATCCAAAATTAATGAAGGAAGCACCTTCCATATATATCTTCCGGCAGCTGCAGGAATCCCGGCAGAAACATTAGAACCATCAGACTTAACCTTCCGAGGCAGCGGTACTTTTGTGGTTATGGATGATGAAAAGATGATGCGGGACGCCGTCAGAAACATGATTAGATCATTGGGTTATAATGTAGAAGTATTCCCAGATGGTTATTCTGCAGTCGATTTTTTTAAGAAAGAATCTGAGGAAGGCCGGCATATTACCGGAGCAATTCTGGATCTGACTGTACCAGGCAGTATGGGAGGAAAGGAAGCAGTTCTCCTGCTCAAAGAGATAAGTCCCGAAACCTTTTATTTCGCCACAAGCGGAAATTCAGATGATGTAGTCATATCAAGGCCTCAGGATTATAACTTTACAGCAAGTATTAGTAAACCCTTTAGAAAATCAGAACTTATTCAACTGTTGAGCAAATATATCAAAATATAACATTTCGCAAATACACTATGGTTTTAATAATTACATATAGTTTATCATTATTTCAATAATTCTAGACGGAAATGCCGCTTTCAATATCTTGAAATCATACTGGAAAACGACACATGCAGCGCTTAGCACGTAAATCTGATTACTAAACCAAGTACTGATGTTTAATCATTTTCAGTGATTAACAGTACTCACTCACTTATACTTTGAACAAAGAAATCATCTGCTGCAATTCTTCTGTAATTCGAACAAGATTTTCGGAACTTTCCGCTATTTTCACAGCATTTTCGGAATCTTCTGAATGTTTGCCTGAAAAACTGTTCAAAACAGTCATAACCTCAGAAATTGCGTCTTTCTGCTGTTCCATAGCATGCTGTATCTCCGAAGAACCCTTCGACAGCAATCCTACCTGAGACATAATTGTTTCTTTCATATCTTTTTCCGAATCATTAATCTCGGCAATGTTTCTTGAACTTGTAACTATGCTTGATACAAATTTCATAATATTCGCCATTTTGATTTGCGTATCATCAATTAAATGACGGCTTGCCCTGATTAATTCATTATTCTTCTGAATCAGGTTTCCGATATCCTTGGTACTCTGGGAAGTCTGATCAGCAAGTTTTGAAATTTCTTCAGCAACGACAGCAAAACCTCTGCCGTGTTCACCGGCGCGTGCCGCTTCAATTGAAGCATTCAGAGAAAGAAGATTGGTCTGCTCGGAAATATCCGTAATAATCCCGATTATATTCATCATATCGTTGGAACTCTTTACAATTTCATCCATTGATTTCTCCATGGATCTTAAAGAATCATTTCCATCATCCGTCTCAGAACTCATACCTTTCGCAATATCATCATTGTCCGAAACAATTGATTCTGACTTTTCGATAAACGATGCAAGCTGTTTAATAGTTTCAATAAAACCTTTTACAAGTTTTTCCTGAGACTCCGCCTCTTTTGTAACATCATCCATTTTGGCGGATATTTCCTCAAATGTAGCAGCTATTTCTTCTACAGAAGCAGCCTGCCCCTGAGCCGTATCAGAATAATGAATCATGCTCTCAGAAAGAACTTTTGAAGAATTACCGACAGAATCAGAGATTCTACGCAAACGGGATATTATATCCGCAAGGAATACTCGGTACTCAGAAAGTTCGGAACCGAAGTCTCCCATTGTTTTTTTTAATTCCATTGAAGAATCACTCGTCAAATCACCCGACTTCATTTTTTTGAAAAAAGAAATCAAGCCGGCAAACTGCGTCTTTGCTTTTCTGGTGCCGAAAACATACAGTATAAGCGGAAATACAATCATCACGACTAATGCGCCCGCCAGAGAAAAAAAAGCTAGCCGGTAAAGCGGAGCAACAATATCCTTCTTAGGAGTAATGTCAATAAGCCTGTATCCTATTCGCGGAAGAGGAACAGATACAATTTCACACTCACTGTTATTTACTTTGCATATTTCTGAAAATATTTCAGCGTTACTTGATTTAATCTTTTCAAGAACTTCTTCACCCGAAAAATCAGAGAATTTCCTGTTTGATAAACTCATATCACTTGCAAGCTGAATGACTCCGTTAGAATCAATTATGAAAGTTGTATTGCCTTCAAATCCGTTTTTATTAGATATCATATCGGATACTTCTTTCAGGCTTACACCGACGCCTGCGACACCGAGCGGTGAATTCTCTTCCCCAACCCGCGCATTAACAAACAGAAAAGTATCCTTAAGGCTGTCATTCCAGTCTACATTCAGATCGGTTTTTACTTTTTTGGGAAAGAAATCAAAAAACCATGAATCATCAGGTTTATTTTTATCCACTGTCTGAAGAATTTTACCATTATTAATATAATAATTATTTGTTGAAAGGCTTACAGCGAAAACGGTAAAATAGTTTGCTTTATCAACAATATCAGTAAGGCGCTGTTTTACAAACTTCTCCTCGTTTTGGTTCTTTTCGCCGCCCTTGAACCAGCTTACAAGAACCGGATCATCTGCAAGAAGAATAGAAGTTTCAATCGCTTTAAGTATTCTGCTCTCCGCTATTTCAGCTTTCATTATTGCAAAATTCTTAAGTTCAGTATCCTCCATACGCCCGAGGATAATAGTTCTCGCTGCAGTATAATTTAGAACACCTGTTATTATTACAGAAAGAAAAAGACATAAAGCTGCAATTCTTATGATTTTTGAAAAAACACCGAGATTAAAATTACTATTTTTTTCG
>DAOMHE010000220.1:0-3421 GCA_035430785.1 Spirochaetota bacterium
GTTTATGCTCATTACTCACGACAGAAGTTTTATGGACAGTGTTGTAACTCATACAGCGGCGATCCACCGCAGAAAGGCTCGAAAAGTCGAGGGAGATACCGAAAAATTATATGCTCAGATCAATCAGGAAGAAGAGATTTATGAAAAGACACGTTTGAATGAAGAGAAAAAACGCCGTCAGGAAGAAGTTTTTATTGCCCGCTTTAAGGCGAAAGCGAGCTTCGCAAGCAGGACTCAGTCGAGGGTTAAGAAGCTTGAAAAGCAGGGCGAAATGAAAGCGCTTGAATCGATTGAAGATTTGGAGCTTTATTTTAACAGTGCTAAATTTGAAGCAAGCCAGATGATGACAATAGAAAATCTCTCTTTTTCTTATGGTGAGAACGAACCCCGTTTAATTGAAGATCTTTCTTTTGCTATTGGAAAACGTGATCGTGTATGCATTATCGGGAAAAACGGAAAAGGTAAATCAACGCTTCTTAAACTTCTCGCAGGAGAGCTCAGGCCTGTTGAAGGAAATGTTTCGAGGCATCCTTCACTACAACAGGGATACTTCGGACAGACGAATAAAATTGCACTTAATGACAATAAAACCGTTACAGAAGAAATTAAAAGTGCCGACCGGCTTTGTACCGATGCAAAGGCCCGTGTAATTGCGGGCGGACTTATGTTTTCTGGAGATAATGCACTGAAGAAAATTAAAGTATTATCAGGAGGAGAAAAAAGCCGTGTGCTTCTCGGAAAAATTCTGGTTATGCCTGCGCATATTCTTTTTCTTGATGAGCCGACAAATCATCTTGATATGCAGTCATGCGATTCACTCATCGAAGCGATTGATAATTTCGACGGATCTGTTGTTATGGTAACTCATAATGAAATGCATATCAGAAATGTCGCAACAAAACTTATTGTTTTTGATAAAGGTTCCGTGACAGTTTATTCGGGGACATATGACGAATTTCTTGCCGATGTGGGATGGTCGGATGAAGATTACAGATAATAAAAAAACTCTCCAGGTAAGGAGAGTTTTTTATTATGAATGAAATACAATAAATCTCCGATAATTAAGAGACTGCTTTTTTCGGAAGGATTTTATGTTTAAAAAATATCTAATAGCTTGTTTTGCGTTGATTTCGTTATCGATATATGCAGAAGATTCTGATATCTCCGGCGGAATTTATACTATAAATACGCCGACTGCATTTACTCTGCCTAGAGCGGGTTACGATGTGTCGATGCTCGCTTATGACCGCGGAGGAATGGAGTTTAAGACAATAGTCGGCGTTCATGACGCTATTTTTATAGGTGTTTCGCTTGATGTCGATCATGCGGTGGGTAAGGAAAAGGCAGATGCAAATACCCCGGGAGTTGTGGCAAAACTTAAACTCACCGACGGATGGGAGTCCTTTCCAATATCGATTGCACTTGGTTATGATTCATTCTATATCGGTGCATATGGAAGAGTTGAAAACAGCGGAAGACGTGATGAGTATTCATCATCGAAATATAACAGAAAAATATGCGGTCCTTATTTCGCTATTACAAAGCCGCTTTTTGCATTCGGCTCAGAACAGTATCTTACTTTCGGCATGCGTCTTCCCGTTCAGCCTGATTATGTGCCGAAAGATGCAACATATTTTGCATCGCTTGATGTTCCGCTTGGAACAATGTTCGCATTTAAGGCAGAAGGCGAAAAAGTTTACTATAACTTCAAAAGAAAAGAAGAATGGCTCGGCAATCTCGGATTGAAGATGAATTTTACTGCAAATGCAGGAATAATGCTTGCCGTAATTTTTCAGGATGATGAAACTCCATGCCGTATTCTGAAGGTTGAATATGCATCATCATTTTAACAAAACAATAATTTGTCTGATTATGTTTTCGTGCGGGACTTTGTTCTGCATGGAGAAGCGCATTATATCTGTTAAGAATTCAGCTGGTTCAATTATAAAAATTCATGTTGAAATTGCTCAGAATAATTATGAAAGAACCAGGGGGCTTATGGACAGATCAGGTTTAGATTCAGGTTCCGGTATGCTTTTCATTTTTCCGCGTGAACAATATCTTAATTTTTGGATGAAAAATGTTTCTTTTCCGTTAAGCATTGCCTATATTGATTCAAACGGTAAAATTCTTCAAATAACCGATATGAAAGAAAATAATGATGAGTTGACATATCCTTCGAGAAATCCGGCAAGGTACGCCCTTGAAGTTAACAAGGGTTTTTTTGAAAAGAACCAGATTACCGAGGGTTGTTATGTAGATATTCGTTCATTCGGAGGAAAATGAATAAGGAAAAAATAATACTTATAGGATTGATAGGTACTTCTGATGAAAAGGAAGGTGCCGAATATTCGATAACTGAACTTGCTGAACTTGTTAAAACAACCGGCGGGGAAGTAGTTTGTTCTTTTATAATTAAAAAGCAAAGTATCGATCCGGCTCATATTATCGGCAGCGGATGGCTGGATACAATTAAATCTGAGATTGAGAATAAAAATGCGGATGCGGTTGTTTTTGATATCAATAATATAAAAGCCGTTCAGTATAACAATCTTGAAAAATATCTGGATGTGAAAGTACTGTCCCGCTGTGATGTAATTCTTGATATTTTTGCACTGAGGGCTTCGAGTGCGGAAGCGAAAATACAGGTTGAACTTGCCCAACTGAATAATATGCTCCCCAGAATTCGCGGAAAAGGAATGGTTCTTTCACGACTTGGCGGAGGTATCGGAACACGCGGCCCGGGAGAAACGAAACTGGAAACCGACAAGCGGCATATTCAGCGCAAGATTCACAAGCTGAATGAAAGTCTGAAGGCAATCGAGAAAACCCGCTCACTGAAAAGAAAATCGCGCGAAAATGCAGTTAAAATTGCTGTTGCCGGTTATACAAATGCAGGAAAATCTTCACTTGTTTCATTGCTTTCGAAAAAAAATCTTTTTATTGAAAACAGGCTTTTTGCGACGCTGGATTCTTTTACCCGTGAAGTGTTTATCTCAGAAAATAAAAAAGTTCTTCTTACCGATACAGTCGGTTTCATCCGCAATCTTCCTGCAACTCTTGTTAAGGCGTTCCGTTCGACATTTGAGGAAATAGTTTTTTCCGATATGGTAATTCATCTTATCGATTCATCAAATCCGAATTATGAAGAATGCATAAAAACTGTTGATGATGAACTTGAAGAAATTGGTTATACCGGAAAAGTGATTAAAGTATTTAATAAAATTGATTTAGCTGATAGTGAACTTCTTCATAAAATCAGCCTGGAATTTCCGGATGCCGTTTTCTGTTCAGTTAAGGATAAAACAGGAATAGACGCTGTCAAAAATGCGATTTCGGCTTTGTTTTAATTTCAGATCGGGGATAAAATAATAGCGGTTGATCATTTGGAAAAAACCGTAACTTTTCGGTATAAAAGCTG
>DAOMHE010000221.1:0-3408 GCA_035430785.1 Spirochaetota bacterium
CCATAAATTTCAAGAGACATAATATTCTTGACAAATATTATGTCTCTTATACAAAAATTTAGAAACTATCTATTTTTTCCGGAAAATCCGGCAATTTGAACTTCATGGAGAGAGAAATGTTCATAAACATCGCCACAATCGCCGCATGTCTCGCGATAACTGTAATTTTCCGCAGATTTGACCGCGCAAACAGCAAAATATTCAAACTTAAAAGATTTACCGACAGAACTTTTTCTGATTTCAAGAAGATGGCCGAAAACGAAAACAGAAAATATAATGACTCAACGATTGAAATGGATCTGATGCTGAAAAAAGCATCCTCTCTCACCTCCAATATCCGTTCATCCATTGACGATCTCGAAAAGAAGCTATCAAATCTAAATATTGAAAAAAACAGTCTCCGTAAAGTTGAAGAAAACCTTCAGATTGTGTCTAATGCGGCACTTGATGTAAATAAGCAGATTAAGTACATAGACAATGCAAAAGAAAATTTCGGAGAAATAATAAAAAGAGTTTCGGGTCTTAATGATGCCGTCTCTAAAATTGAAAAAGAAAATTCTGAACTTATAAATTCATTCTCGGAAAGACTTCGCGAAAAAAACAAGGAAATCAACGAAGAGATTGCGAGCCATATCGCAAGACTTGCCGAAAACATCGAAAAACGCGAAGATAAGCTAGTTGAGCAGTCTTCGAATAAAATTGACACTCTTGCGAAAAATTTCACTGAAACAATTTCTTCTATGGAGCACAATGTAACTGCTGCCGGCGAAGTTATACTTGAAAACGTCCGTTCACGCGTAGACAGCATTTCAAAAAACGTCAATTCACTTGAAAACAGAATCGAAGGCGCCGAAAAACGCCTGATCACTGATCTTACCGGAAAAGTTACATCACTTGAAAGCAAACTTTCTACTTTCAGCGAAACGCTCAAAATGGAAAAAGATGAAATATTCTACGATACAAAGGAAGATGTCAAATTTCTTAATGAGCAGGTAGTAACATTAAAAGACACTCTTGCAAATATGGAATCTACCGTTTTTTCAGAAATAAGAAAAAGCGCCGATTCTCTCCGTCAGGACATAACTTCATCGGTTGAAGAATTCAGAGATACAAAAACAGCATTGATCGGAGAAACAGAAGCCGAACTCAACAGACTTTATGACTGCGTTGACGACATCAAACACAAAGTTGAACAGTCGCGCCAGAATCTTTTTGACAAAGCCGACAAAGAAGCCGAAAGAATGATGGCTAAAATAAAAAGCCTCGAAACCGTCATCGATACAAACAAAGAGAATATGATAAATTCCTTTGACGAACAGCTTTCGCGCCTGCGCGACTCGATGTCCGAACTGTCTCTTCATTCAATAACAAAGAAAGATGAAATAATTAAAGCTGTAAGAAAAGAAGCAGAAGAAATCAGGGGAGCCATTGACAGCTTTAACGAACAGTATCATGATTTCGATAAAAAAATCAGCTCACTGACAAACGAAAAAATGAGCGTTCTTTCAAACGAATTCGAAAGAACCGAAAACAGATTCGGAGCTCTCAGTGAAAAGCTTACCGAAATAAAAAACGAAATCATAAACTATGAACAGAAAAACCGCGTTTTCGAAATGCGTCAGGATGTTGAAACTGCTTTGTCAAGATTTCAGATAACACTTGACGCATGCCAGAAAGGAACCGTTGAAGTAAAATCCTTCATGAGCGGACTGGATGAATTCAAAGAAGTTAAGAAACATCTTGAAAAAGAACTGAAGCTTTATCAGGCAAAAAAAGACAACATGGAAACTATCACCGCAGAAATACACGCGGTAATTGATATAGCAGAAGAAGTAAAAATCAAGGCGGACAGCCTGAAGGAAAATTCTTCAAAAATCGATACCATAAATTCGCGAATCGAAGCGCTTCAGCAGAGCTATTCAAATCTTGACTCGAGAATAAGTGAATTGAATGAGAATGAAGACTTAATAAACAAATCGCTTATGTCCCTTGAAAAAATGGATATAATCGCATCTTCTCTTGATAAGCGTATAGGATCTTTCCAGAATGTTGCAGACAAAACAGAGCGCAAGGTTGAAAAACTTAAGGAATATCTTGCAGGCATTGAACAGAACACACTGATTCTTAAATCAAAAGAAAAAGAAATCAAGGATGTTCATGATAAATTCAATGAGCTTGAAAGTCTGACTGAACATGTCGAAGCAAGAATGAACCAGATTCTCGCGATGATGAACAAAGTTGAAAAAATGCATGATGCTATTGACCAGACAGATAACCGCTTGAAAGAAATGTATGACAAGACAGACAAGAAAATGAAACAGTTTTCCGATTTTATTCAGTCAATGGGTTCGTCCGGAGTAATAAGCAAACAGATGAAGAAGGATTCTTCTGTAGATAAAAACATTAACGAAAACGTCATCAGAACGGTCAGAGAACTCAGCAGTAAGGGATGGGATTCAACTGACATTTCAAGCAAACTGATGATTGATGAAAACACAATAAGACTTATAATCAACACGGCAGAAATGTAAACCCGAAAGGGTTTACATTTTCCATTTCTTCAAGGCATCCTCACCTGCTTTTCTTCCAAGTTCATAATCATCATCGATAAAACTTTTATCTTTTGTCGTCCGCCCTGTTTTCATTCCGTTCGGACATATGTGAATGACATCAATTCCTTTCGGCGGATTCAATATATATTCTACCGAACGATTATATTTATCATCTCGTTTTTTCATAGCCTTCTGAAGATTCGGATATTTTGAAAAAAGCAACGGTATCAATCTGCTTTCGGTAAAACTTTTTTTGATATAACCGGCAGGACGTGTACGTAAAACCATAATTCTCTTTGCGCCGCTCTGAGCTGCCTGAATAACAGGTATCGGATCGCCTATGCCGCCGTCAACAAAACGTCTTCCTTCAATTTCAACAAAGCCTCGGTAAAGAAGCGGAAGAGAGCTTGATGCCTTAAGATAATCTGCAAGCGAATCATTTTCCGCGCGGATATAAGCGGGCTCACCTGTATCAACATCTGTTGTAACGACAAATAACTTACTCTTTGATGCCTTTTTTGCATTTAGAGGCTCTTTGATGCTCAGATAATCCCAAAGCCAGTCAAGATCCATAAAATGCCCGCCGGCAAAATACTTTCTCATGCTGAAAAATTCATTCATAAGCATATATTCCGCGTAACAGTTATAATTTCTGCGGTATTGCCCGCCTAGATGAGAGGCAAGATTACACGAACCCGCCGAAACACCGTAATATTCATCAAAAGGCGCAAACTTTTTTTCCATAAAATAATCAAGAACACCCGCGGTAAATATACCGCGCATTCCGCCGCCTTCTACCACAAGCGCGGTTTTCTTTTTACCAGTTGTAGTCGCCATCAATCTCACCCGAACATTT
>DAOMHE010000222.1:0-3404 GCA_035430785.1 Spirochaetota bacterium
ATAATTAATCTTTATATAAACCCCGTCAGCGGACTTCCTGAAAACATTCTCACTTTTTTCTTTATAGTCGCCAGCCGAAAAAAAATCGATTCCGGCAATTTTCAACACTGCAGAAGGAATCATCGGACGATAAGAGCTTTCAATACCGGACATATTCGCACCTGCAATGCGTCCCTGCTCTTTGGCAGTCATCCACAAACCGCATATATGCCCTTCTATTTCAGCACAATCTCCTGCGGCAAAAATATCAGGATCGGAAGTTCGAAAATTTGAATCTATCAAAATTCCTTTTCCTACTGCAAGTCCGCACTCTTTCGCAAGAGAGACGGACGGCAAAACACCTGCGGAAAAAATCACTGCATCAAATGATGTTTTATTGCCGGATGCAAATTCAACCATACTTCCGCCATATGACACAGCACTGTCCGAAAAAATAAAATTCATACCGCGGTTACGGAGGAGTTTTTCTATAAATTTTCCACCTTCTTCATCACACTGCCGCGAAAGAAGATACGGCATGAATTCAGCCACAGTAACATCCTTTCCGGTTAATGCGATTGAATTGGCAATTTCGAGACCTAAAAGTCCTCCGCCTGAAATGAGAATTTTTTTCTTAAACTTTAGAGCTTTTTTTATATTTTCTGCATCGGAAATACTTCGAAGAACATAAACAGAATCTCCGCAAAATCCCTGAGCCGGCACCACTGGGATAGATCCGGTTGCAATAAGAAGCTTATCATAATCAAACCTGTTATTATCAGAAAAAACCGATTTTGACTGCCTGTCAATTTTTTGAATTTCTTTTGAAAGTATCTGCTTTATCTTTTTTGACTCAAAAAAATCATTATTATAAACAATCAGCTTTTCGGGGGAAATATCCTCAGTGATATATTCAACAAGTTTCGGCCTGTAATAGAACGAATAATCGTCTTTTGAAATTATTGTTATTTCAGCTTCCGGATTATTCTTGCGGATTTCAAGTGCACAATCAACTCCCGCAGGACCGTTGCCGATAATCACAAACTTCATAATCTCACCGCCGTAAAAAACTGGATATTGTCAGACCGGATTATATGATACTTTTCCGAATACCGCAAAGTCAAACAAAATCCCTGACTTATTTTTTATTTTATTTTTTTAGGCAAAACGATCATTTTTTATTGATTTAACGGTGTATCCGAGCTATTGTGTAATAAACGAAATGGAGGAATAGTATGAAATACGTATGTACTGTATGCGGATATGTATATGATCCTGAAACAGGAGATCCTGATAACGGGGTTAAAGCCGGAACTGCTTTTGATGATATTCCGGCTGATTGGGTTTGCCCTCTCTGCGGAGCAGGCAAAGATGCTTTCGAAGCACAGTAAGGAGGATATATGGCATTAAAGCAATCTCTCGAAAAATCAATAAACGAGCAAATTAATGCTGAGCTTTATTCAGCTTATCTTTACATGTCAATGGCGGCTTATTTCCACACTCTGAACCTGAAAGGATTTGCAAACTGGATGGATGTTCAGGCAAGAGAGGAATTTGTTCACGCAAAAATGTTTTATAATTACATTGTTGACAGAGCAGGAGTCGTTCAGCTGAAAATGATTGATGCGCCTCCCGTAAAATGGGATTCGCCGCAGCATGTTTTTGAAGATGCATATAAACATGAACAGTTTGTAACTGACAGAATAAACAAACTCGCAGATCTGGCAATGTCGGAAAAAGACCACGCTACACTTGCGATGCTTCAGTGGTTCATTACAGAACAGGTTGAAGAAGAGGCGAATTCTTCTGGTGTTCTTGAACAAATTAAGCTTTCCGGAAAAGACGGAAGCGGTATATTTCTAATTGATAAGGAACTTGCAACAAGAGTATTTACTCTTCCTGCCGGTTTTGTTTTATAGGTCTATGGAGGATAAATGAAAAGTTTAAAAGGTACAAAAACAGAAAAAAACCTTCTCGCATCTTTTGCGGGTGAGTCACAGGCAAGAAACAGATACACTTTCTTTGCATCTGTTGCAAAAAAAGAAGGGTTTGTGCAGATTTCCAACATTTTTGCAGAAACTGCTGATAACGAAAAAGAACACGCAAAAAGATTTTTCAAATTTCTTGAAGGCGGCGATCTCGAAATAACTGCGACCTACCCTGCGGGAAAAATCGGCACAACAAAAGAAAATCTTCTTGCTGCAGCTATGGGTGAAAACGAAGAACACACAGTTCTTTACCCTGAAGCAGCAAAAATCGCTGATGAAGAAGGTTTTCCTGAAATTGCCGCTGTATTCAGAAATGTTGCAAAAGTCGAAAAGCATCACGAAGAAAGATACAGAGCTCTTGCAAAAAACATTGAAACAAACAAAGTTTTTCAGAAAGACACGGCAGTTGTATGGAAGTGCGGAAATTGCGGTTTCATCTATGAAGGCATCAAAGCTCCGGAAAAATGTCCGGCATGCGACCACCCTCAGTCATACTTTGAAATTCTAGCCGACAACTTTTAATTAAAAAATAGCTTGCCGCCGAAAGGCGGCATTTTAATTTACCGTATGATTACGGTAAGAATAGAAAAAGAAAGCTATGGCTCGTTTATAGCCCGAAATGAAGGCAAAATTATTTTTACCGACGGTGTTCTGCCGGGAGAACTTTGCAGACTAAGAATAACTGAAGAAAAAAAGGATTTCGCATTTGCAGAGCTTGTTGAAGTTATTGAACCTTCGGATAAAAGAATAAAACCCGCCTGCCCCAATTTCATGAAGTGCGGCGGATGCGATTATCTTCATACAGATTACCGGACAGAGCTTGAATTTAAAAAGAACATAATCAAGGATTCAATCAGACGCATTGGCCGCTTTGATTTCAACAGTGAAATAACAACCTATGCGTCAGAACGCTACGGATACAGAAGCCGCTGCTCAGTAAAATCCAACGGAAATCAAACAGGGTTTTACGGAAAAAAATCGAATACCGTTATACCGTTTCCCGAACAAGGATGTATTCTTCTTGATGATGCAATAAACAGATTTATTCAAAATAACCGTATAACCCAGGACTGCCGCATAAGCAGAGATTCCAAAGGCTGTATTACCAATACTTATTCCGCCGAAATTATAGAAAAAGAATTGGATTTCACATATTATCACAATTCCGAGAGCTTCTTTCAATCTAATGGTTTTCTGCGGCCAAAAATGCTTGAACTGGTCATTGAACAATCCGCTGGATTTTCTCAGGCGATAGATCTGGGATGCGGATGCGGATTCTTCACAATTCCCCTTTCAAAAAAAATGAAAATCACCGGAATTGATATCTCAACAGAAAGCATAGCATCAGCAAAAAAAAACAACGTTGAAAACGGAACGGATGCTAAATTTATCCGCTGCGACATGGATTCAATACCGGATTCAATCAAGGCTGCCGAC
>DAOMHE010000223.1:0-3378 GCA_035430785.1 Spirochaetota bacterium
CCGGCAAGAGATAAAGAAGATATTTTCAGAATAGGCGTTGCAACAAGTGATAAACCTGCAGGTCCATTTAAAGCACAGCCTGATTTCATAAAGGGAACTTTCAGCATCGATCCGGCAGTTTTGGTAGATGATGACGGAAAATCATATATTTATTTTGGCGGTCTTTGGGGCGGTCAGCTCGAAAAATGGCAGACCGGGACATTTAAAAATGATGCTGAAGGTCCTGCAAAAGGAAAACCCGCTCTTGGACCAAGAGTTGCTGAATTATCCGACGACATGCTTTCATTAAAGGGTTCAGCTGATGAAATATCAATAATCGATGAAAATGGAAACCCGATACTTTCAGAAGACGAAGACAGAAGATATTTTGAAGGCCCATGGGTTCATAAGTATAACGGATATTATTATCTGTCATATTCAACCGGAACAACTCACTATATAGCTTATGCAATAAGCAAAAATCCAAAGGGGCCTTTCACTTACAAGGGAAGAATCCTAAATCCTGTAATCGGATGGACAACTCATCATTCGATTGTCGAGTTCAACGGCAAATGGTATCTCTTCTATCACGACAGCTCGCTTTCAGGCGGAAAGGACAACAAGCGCTGTGTAAAATACACAGAACTAACATATAACGCGGACGGAACAATCCAGACAATAGATCCATATACACAGCCGGTTTAACACCGGCTGATTCCTTTTCTATCAAACCTCAATCCTCAATGAATCCATATTCATGATTTAAAGTATTTATATAAAGCTTTCCTGTGTTAGTTTTGCGTTCAATCAGATTTCCATTAACAGTTATTTTGCCTGCATATTCTGAACCGAAATTAATTGACGGCCGTTCTCTAAATGGTGCAGAATTAATTAACGAGCCTGTGCGAAGAAGCAAGCATACCCAAATCAATATATCCGAAAAATATTGTATTTTTACATGACGGATGATTTATTATAGCGCTGACTGTATCCTGCGGATAATCGCTTGCGCCGAAAGTCCTGTTCAGAACCACATAATCGTATTTCGCATATTCCTTTGCAGCAGCAGAAACATCATCAGAAGCCGAAATGGCATCGTTTATTGCATTCGGCCATGAATAAAATATCAAAAGCTTTTTTGTTCCAAGCTGTGAAACATCATCATCACTGCTATTACCGCCTCCGCAAGAAGCTGTGACCACAGCAATGAAAGCAAAAAATACAAGTAACCATTTTCTTTCTTTTATTTCTTTATACACCTTCTCCCCCTGCCCTAAATAAATATGTATCGGGCTAAAACAGAAATCAAATCAACTCATCCTTTATCAAGTTATTTTTTGTGATTAATTTAATATAAGATATTACGATTAATCGGCATGCTTGAGAGATTTAAATTATAGCTTCCCTGTAATATACTGAACAGCAAGACTCGAAAATGTAACTGCCGCCCATACTATCAGACCGAGAATAACCGGCTTGATTCCTGTCTTAAACATACGGCGGAAGTCCGCGTTAAGTCCGATTGCCGAAAGAGCAAGTATAATAGCGATCTTGCCGCATTCTGCAATTACATCAGCTGCAGCAATTGGAATTATATCCGTGCTTCGTAACATCGACATAAAAAGAAATCCGAGAACAAACCATGGAAATATTTTAATAAAACTGTATCTGACTGTCTGAGAAGATGAAGATACATTATGCGTTCTTCTTTGATTAAAATAAAACACAAAAGCGTACACAAGACAAATGGGAACTATAAGAAGAGTACGAGCAAGCTTTACCACAGTCGCATAATCGCCCGCTTCTTTGCTGAAAGAATATGCCGCGGCGACAATAGACGAAGTATCATTTATTGCAGTTCTCGCCCATAGATCGAAACCTTCATTTGAAAAACCAAACATGTGACCCGCAGCCGGGAAAATAAAAACTGCTGCAATATTAAAAAGAAAAACAGTCGATATTGAAAAAGATATATCATGCTCATCCGCGTCAATTACGGGAGAAAGTGCTGCAATAGCAGAACCTCCGCATATCGCTGTTCCCGTTCCGATGAGAGATTTAAGCTTAAAAGGAATTTTAAGAAAATATCCAACAACATAAGCCGTAGCGAATGCCGTAGTAAGAGTAAAAATCATAACAAAAAAAGAAGAAAGACCGGCTTCCGCAACCTGATTCATGCTGAGTCCGGCTCCAAGAAGAATAATTGACCACTGAAGAACTTTCTTTCCGGTAAATCTTATTCCTTCAACTGATGAAACAGGTTTTCCGAAAGTATTATTGATTATCATACCGAGAACTATTCCAAAGACTGGTCCGCCTACAATAGGAAAAAACCTGCCGAGAATATAAGCAACAGCCGCTACCGCGGCTGATAATATTATTCCATAAGAATTTTGCTTAATAAATTTCATCTATTCCATTCCATCAAATAAACAGTTTTCTTTTAATTAAATCTGTTTATTTTTAAGTTTATCACAGCTGAGTCATTAGATACATGACCCTGCTCGCTTTTTCTTTCGGCATAAGCGAAATGAGGTATGAAGTCACACTCATCGCTCCGGCATCAAGCGCGTTTTGATCGATCTGACGGAGAACATCTATTATAAGAGGATCATCCCAGTTAATCATAATCGCAACAGCTTCCTTCGGAGGCATGCTTTCTATTTTCTGCGCAAGATCCGCTATATTCTTTTTGTATCCGCTGTACTTCTTTTTATCATTTTCGAGTTTCTTGCGTTCAAGATCAATGCCGGCACGCATTTCCTGAATTTTTTCTTTATCCGTATTCGAACTCTTTTCCTGCTCAAGAAGAAGCGCTTCACGCCTGTCAAGATCTTCTGTGCGCTCCTTGAGCTGTTCCTTGTTTTTCTCAAGTTCTTCAAGCTTCATAAGCGACGGCTCATCGTCATCGGCATACAGAACTGAAGCCTCATCCTTACTGAACATCGAAGCTGTTTTGGTAAGATTTATAAGACCCATATAATCAAGCCACAAAACCCCGACACCCAGAAGAAATACTATTATTAGAAATAAAAATATTATTTTTGACTTTTCGGAAACCTGCATTGCTTACTCCTCTTCAACCGATTCCTGTTCTTTTCTGTACGAATTAAGAACGCGCTTTACATAATCGGCTGTTTCTTTTATAGGCGGAACACCGTTATAGCTGTCAACAAGCTTCGGCCCGGCATTATAGGCGGCAAGTGCTTTTTTATAATCCCATTGATACTTGTTCAATAGACCTTTAAGGTATTTTACTCCGCCTTCAATGTTTTCTTCGGCAGAAAACGAATCATTCACACCAAGCTCTTTTGCAGTTTCAGGCATCAGCTGCATAAGACCCATTGCCCCTTTCGGGCTGACAGCCATAGTATTGTAACTTGATTCATTTTCAACAAC
>DAOMHE010000224.1:0-3339 GCA_035430785.1 Spirochaetota bacterium
TAAATCGCGCGGTGTTGAAGCGACAGTCATTGGAACATTCAATGATTCTTCGCGCGCTATTGTGAAATACAAAGGTGAAGTTATTTTTGATCTTGATATGGATTTTCTGCATAACGGTCTGCCCCGGAAAATTCTTTCATCAGTTACTGAAAAATGTTCGAATCCTCATCCTGTATATTCAGAACCTGAACAGGGAACTCTTCTGAAAGAAATGCTCGGAAGACTTAATATGTCTTCATTTGAATTTATTTCAAAACAGTTTGACCACGAAGTATTGTCAAACAGCTGTACCAAGCCTCTTCAGGGTAAGGGAAGAGTTAATTCAAACACAAGTGTAATTAAACCGCTTTTTGATTCGTACAAGGGAGTAGTTCTTTCTCAGGGAATGTATCCTTCATATTCTGATCACAATCCTTATAGAATGGCACTTGCGTCAATTGATACGGCATTCAGAAACGCTCTTGCTTCCGGTGCGAATATAGATAAAATAGCCATACTAGATAATTTCTGCTGGTGTGATTCTTTAAATCCAGCGCGTCTAGGTCAGCTTAAAGAAGCTGCAAAAGGATGCTATGAAGGCGCGATTGCCTATAATGCACCTTTTGTTTCCGGTAAGGACAGTATGTTCAATGATTTCAAGGGTTATGATTCGTCTTTTAACGAAGTGAAAATATCAGCGCTTCCTACATTGCTTATTTCTTCAATTGCAGTTTGTGATGATGTAAGAAAAGCCCAGACAATTGATTTCAAAGCGGAAGGCGACGCGGTTTATTTAATCGGACAAACTTCAAAAGAACTTTGCGGAAGCGAATATTTCTCCTATCTTTCTGAAAAGGGAATCTGTTCTCACGGCGGAGAAGTGCCTTCAACTGATTGTGCAAAATTTCTTTCATACTACAAAAAATATTCAGAGGCAATCAGCTCTTCGCTTATAGCTTCATCTATAACGCTTGAAACAGGCGGGCTTGCTTTTGCTCTGGCTCGTTCGGCTATGGCAGGACTAATAGGAGCAGAAATAGATCTTTCTTCTGTATCTGCTAAATCAAACATGCGCGATGATGAAATTCTTTATTCTGAGTCTCAGGGACGTATTCTCTGTTCGGTAAGAAAAGAAAAAAGAAGCGAGTTTGAAAAACTTCTCGGAGAAAATGCTCATTTGATCGGTGAAGTAAAAGGATCGAAAGTTTCTGTTAAGGGAATTTCGGGGAAAACAATAATCGACGAAGAAATATCCATTCTTCATTCGGTATATAAGAAAAGACTGGCTAAATACTGACGGAGAAACAAATGGCAAAAGTAAAAGCGTTAATAATGACTGGATACGGTATCAACTGCGACGCGGAAACCAAGTTCGCGTTTGAGCTTGCCGGCGGTGAAGCAGAGATTATTCATATAAACGATCTTATTAAGAACAAAAGTCTGATGAAACAGTTCAGAATTATTGCTTTTCCGGGCGGATTCAGCTACGGAGATGATACCGGAAGCGGAAAAGCATACGCAAATAAAATACGTAATAATCTTTCTGATGAATTTTCTGAGTTCGTTTCTGGAGACAATCTTGTAATAGGTATCTGCAACGGATTTCAGATAATTTCAAACATAGGAATCGTTCCGGGATATTCAAAACTCGGTGAGGGCGATGTCGCGCTTGAGCATAACAGTCACGGAAGATATGAATGCGGCTGGGTTGATCTGAATGTTTCAGAGAATAATTCAGTTTTTCTCAGGGGAATAAAATCCCTACATGTTCCTTTCGCTCACGGTGAAGGAAACTTCTTTGCTGAAGAAGCTGTAATGAAGCGTCTTGTTGAAAACAAACAGGACGTTCTCAGATATTCAAAAAACGGTTCACTTGCAAAAGGAGAATACCCGTTCAATCCGAACGGTGCAATGGATGATATCGCCGGAATAACTGACGTATCAGGCAGAATTCTCGGAATGATGCCGCATCCTGAACGTTATCTTTATTTCTGCCAGAGAGAAGACTGGACATTTCAGAAAGAAATGCTTGAGCGTGAAGGCAGAGAAGTTCCTGAATACGGCGAAGGACTTAAAATATTTCAAAACGCTGTTGAATATTTTCAGTAATTATTCATACACAGGTTCTTGAGCGAGACGATCTCCCAGTATGCGAGGTCTCTTGCTGAAGAATCCTTTGTTTCTCTTACATAGGTTGAATTATTTTCAAAACAAAATTTAAAAAGCTTTTCATTACAAAAGAGCGTTTCACACGGTCTCAGCATTGTATACTGATGGCAGAATAGTCTTTCTTTATAAATATCAAGAAGCCATGGTGCTGCCGTGAACATGAGCCATTTACTTTTCTTTTCAAATACTCCTTCGATAAGCAGCGGCAATGTTGCCTGAAGCCCGGTTTCAATGACGAGTATATTTTCTGCATTTTGAATTTCTTTAAATTCATGCCGAAGTGTTTCTGCCAGGAAATTCATATTATCTTCTTTTTTAATTCGTTCACTCATCAGGCTGCATGCGAGATTCCACATTTTTTCAAAATCATCTGGATGCTTCTCTAAAGCTTCATAAAGCGGTCCGGTTATATGATCATAGGCATCATAATTTTTCCCAAAGCGGTTGAGATATGTGCGGCTGAGAGGCAGAGCGAGAGAAGGAATTCCCTTCCATCGTGAAATAAGATACTGCGGCAGCATATCGCGAAGAAGAGCCACAAGCAAATCAAATTTATTATGAAGAATCGATTCTGCAAATGCAGTTTGTTGTTTCAGAATTAATAAAGCCGCCTCTCTCCAGAGTTTTAATTCATCTGAATTCCGGACAAAATTTCCGACATCATCAAAAGTCAATTTTTCTAGTCGCACAAGATATTCGTCGAGAGGTTGGGGTTCGCCGTATTCCTCTGATTCGGAAAACAATGATTTTGGTACGAGGCGATCAGCGCGCGGAAGCGGATGCAGAAGATTCTCATCACCTGGTTTGTACAGCTTTTGATAAATCGCATCAAGACGGTCAAGCGCGCGATGCTGTTTTTGGAATTCGGCACTTAGGTCAATGAAGCCTTCATCTTTGAGATCATATATTTCAACACGTAAGTCCTCAACTCGTTTAAGCAAATCAAAACGATCATATTCTTTGTTGTGCAATATTTTCTCGATGCGGTCAAGTTCTCGTCCGTACCATGGAATAACATATCTGCCGAAAGGCCCGTACATTGATTACCTCATTTTTTTCTAAGTTTTAGAAAATGTATTCTAAATGCAAGTATTTTATTGAACTAAGACTTCGCATGGTGATATCCGATATTTGGTGAAAAGTGAATGGGCTTCATTTGTAAGCCCTTTCACTTTTTTCTCAGCTTACCTT
>DAOMHE010000225.1:0-3299 GCA_035430785.1 Spirochaetota bacterium
GTCTCTCAAAACCGTTGGAAAATCTTCCGCATTCCATCAGCTTTCTTACCTCGATTATTTTCTCTTCGGTGATTACACCGAAAACAGTTTCATATTTAAGCTGATAAACGCGGCCGAATTCAGCCCAATGCTTTAGCCAGAGAGACTTATACGCATTTATTCTTTCAAGTCCGGGGAGATAAGATCTTGTCTGATGATTTTTTGCAGATATGTACACATAGTTAATACGTAAACGGAAAAGAAAATTTAATATTATTATTGAATAACTAATTGTGCTTGCAATAATTTCAAAAATGTTCCATATAAGCACTATAAATACAGGATTAATATAACAATCGGGGTGCATGATGTCTGAACAGATTTCAGAGATAGAACTGCTTAAGCGGCAGAATAAAAATCTTACTCTGCTTACAGAAATTACGAAAATGATTAACGCGACTCTTGATATCGGAAAACTCCTTTCCGCAGTCATGAATGCAATCAAGGAAATAATGAATACCGAGGCGAGCAGTCTTCTTTTCTATGATGAGACGACCGATGAACTTGTTTTTAAAGTTGCTCTCGGTGATGCGGGCGATCAGCTATCCGAAAAATTCAGAACAAAGACAAGCGAAGGCGTTATCGGCTGGTGTGCCAGAACAAAGACTCCGGTTATAATTGACGACGTTTATAAGGACGAACGGTTTAATGCGAATTTTGACAGAATAACCGGATTCAGAACCAAGCAGGTGATCTGCGCTCCTCTTCTTTTTAAAGGAAAGCTTATCGGTGTTATTCAGGGAATTAATTGCGTGGAAAAGGAAAAGTTCGACGAGGAAGATATGAAACTTTTCCTGAAGTTTGCCGATCAGGCTGTTCTTGCAGTTCAGAATGCGATTTTCTTCGAGAAAGCCATTGAAGAGAAAAAAATGCAGAATGAAATTTCTGCAATGAAGAAAATGTATGATATTTTTCTCCGTCCGTTCAGGGGAACTATTTCCGGAATTGATATTGCCTCCGAGACTATTCCGGCGCGTGAAATCGGCGGGGAATTTTATGATGTAATTCAGTTTGATGATAAGGCTGTTGGATTCATTCTCGGAGATATTCACCAGAAGGGTGTGCCGGGAGCTATATCTGCAAGTTTTATGGCCGGGGCTGCAAAGGCTTTTGCTAAAACTACCGGAAAATCTCCGCTTTATCTGTCGCGGGATATTGAAAACTTTATAATAGAGAAAAGCGATTTATTCACTGATGTTTCATTTTTTTATGCTCTCTATTCTCCGACTGATAAGGCGGTAGAATTTGTAAACAGCGGGTTCGCGTATCCCGTTCTTTTACGCGGAGGAAAAAGTTATTATCTGAAATATAATACCCATGCTTTCGGTTCCGACTCGGCTAATAAAAATATTAAAGCCAAAAAGATAAGAGTACAGCTTGCAAGCGGCGATATTTTAGTTGTGCTTACTGACGGAATAATCAATTTGCGAGACGAAAATTCCAGTCATTTCGGATTAAAGAGGGCAATGGATGTTATTTCATCCTCGAAGCCGGATGTCGAAGAAATACTCTGCCGTTTGAAAAGTGAAACCGGAAGTTTTATCGGCAAATACGGCAGAAAGGAAGATATGACTTTCATTTGCGTAAAAGTGCTGTGAGTGAATTTGACGGGGAACTTGATCTTCATTGTTTTGCGTCGAAGGATATTCCTTTTCTGCTTGAAGTTTTGATTGAAGAATCTCTCAGGGACGGATTGAAAAGTATTGTTATAATTCACGGTAAAGGTTTGTTTCATAAAAAAAAGATTGTACATGATATTCTTTCAAAAGATCCCAGGATTATATCGTTTTCGGATGATGGTTCAAATTATGGAAGAACTGTTGCTTTTATCGCCTGTGCATAAAATGCTTGGCAAAAATTATTCAGGTTTTATAGCGTTTTTATTATGATTATAACTGTTGCAACTGCTAATAACGGCAAAATCCGTGAGATTGAAAAAATTTTTCCGGCATCATCCGGTGTCCGGGTGATACCAATGTCTGTAGTAAGGCAGTTAAATATTCCCGAAGAAAACGGTACGACATTTTCTGAGAATGCTGTCATTAAGGCCCGCGCAGCAGCAGAAATCTTTTCAACACATATTATCGCTGATGATTCCGGATTGGTTGTTGATGCGCTGAATGGCGAACCGGGAATATATTCTGCACGGTATATGAATCTGAAAACCGACTCGGAAAGAAATTCTGCATTAATTGAAAAAATGAAAAATATTCCTGATGATAAACGGACTGCGCGTTTTGTATGTGCTATCGCTCATATATCTCCGGATGGAGTTCTTGCTGTGTTTGAAGCCTCATGTGAAGGCGTAATTGCAAAGATTCCTGCAGGTTCAGGAGGGTTCGGTTACGATCCCGTTTTTTATCTTCCTGAATATAATAAGACAATGGCTGAAATACCATCCGAATTAAAAAATACCATCAGCCATAGAGCACGGGCACTCAGACTGTTTGCCGAAAGTTATAATAAAACATACGGTGAATTGTGTGTTTAATTTAAGATTTATTATTTTAGCTTCGATTTTAGTTTCATGTTCTGCTCCTCAGCAGAAATCTGAAACAGTGTCTGTTCAGCAGACACCTCCGCGGACTGAACAGGTTCAATCTTACAGTCGATTCGGTTCGGCGAAAGCCAATTCTGAATTACTCGCCGCGTGGCGTTTATACAAGTCCGGAAAATTCCGTCAGTCGGCTAAGGCTTTTGAAGATATGATTTCCAACGGATATGTTCATTACGATGTGACTTTCGGTGCGGGACTGGCTTATATGAGATACTATGATAATGACAAGGCTCTCGGTTATTTTGCACAGACCGTGAGTTTGAATCCTTCTCATTTTGAGGCTCTTTATCTTATGGCAGAAATTAAAAAGCAAAACAAGGATTTCGTTTCTGCAAGACTCTATCTCGAAAGAATACTTGCTGCAAATTATAGTGAAAGAGTGCTGTGCGGTTTTAAGGAAAAAGACTATTTGTCGGCCAAGGATTTTGAAAAACGAAAGAAAGATTCGCTCATTATGCTGAAACAGATGTGAAAAAGCCTGATTTTGAAAAAATAATTCAATCACTTGCTGATTATTACGGAGAGCTGTCCCCTCCGTTGAATTTTAGAAATAATTATGAACTTTGTATTTCTGTGGTTCTTTCGGCTCAGACAACAGATGCTCAGGTTAACCGGGTGACGCCTTATCTTTTTGAGAAATATCCTTCCTTTGAATTACTTGCATCAGCAGATGTCAGTGATGTTGAGAGAATAATTAAAAGTA
>DAOMHE010000226.1:0-3296 GCA_035430785.1 Spirochaetota bacterium
CATCTCGTAGCCCATGCTGTAAACAACTTCACCGGTTATCGAACCGGTAATCCCGATTATAATAGCCACATCATGTGACGGTTCAGGATTTTCCTTGATAATCATTTTGCCGCGGCGAAGATCGACATTCATAATAGACTTGAAAACAGCACTTGCTGCTTCAAGAAAAGGATTTACGTATTCAGCGTTTATGTTCATAAAACGTACAAATCTCCTTTAATACTAAACAGATAGTATCACGCCCTTGGTTTAATATCAATTAAAAAATTAGTTCTCAGGATTTTGAGGGTTTCCCAAACTCTCAAACATCTTTCTGTTCTTTTTTATTTTAGCCTTATCCGAAAATGATGAAATCAGTTTTTCGTACATATAATCCTTCTTCTGAGAGAAGAGATCATTTCTTATGACTATTTCTGATTTAACATCGATCGGCAGGAGTTCCTTTTTTGAAGGAGTGAAAACATAAATTCCATCAATAGTGTTTATTGCTTTAGATGTTTTCCCGACTTCAAGATTTATGATGCCGTCGGTATAGATTTCACTCATCATAAGACCGGTTAAAACATTTTCCTGATTGCTTTCTTCAGAAATTTTTGCGCCGATTTTGTAAGGAGCGGAATTCATAACTTTTGCCCCGAGTATTGCTGCTGCTTCTTCAATTCTTCCGCCTTTTTCTGAAACAGAGTTAGCGAATTTATAAGCTCTGATTTTACAAGTTCAAGTTTTTTTGACTGAAGTTTGTTTTTTAGTCTTTCTCTGTCTGTCTCAGGGTCTCTGACTTCAGCAGGATTGTTTTTTAGTTCTTTTGATATTTCATCTTCTGTTACACTGACTTTGTCTTTATATTTTTCTGAAAGATCACGATTCGGAATGAAAACAAACTTAATCTGGTAGTCGGAGTTTCTGATAATATTGGCAAACTGAATCTCGTCTTTGCTGACAGCTGATGAGAATTCAACAATTTTGCTGAGTTCATATCTAACGAGTTCTTTCTTCATATTCTGGTGATATTCTTTGAGGGTGAATCTGAAATTATTCATGAAACGTTTTAGAGAATCTTCGTTGAAATTGCCCTTTTCATCAGTAAAACTTCTGCGTATCATTTTATCTGCGGCTATTTTGGAAATATCAATTCCTGCTGTTTTTGCGTATTGAACGTCAAGTTCCATGCTTACAAGGTGGTCAAGAACACGGGCTGTAATTTCAGGTGTTATTTCCATTCCCTGATCTTTTAATCTCATTTCGATAAAGCGGTTAACCTGAATTTGTGTAATTTTCTGACCGTTTACGGAAGCGGCATCATTTTTTCCGACTGAAGCGCATCCGCCGGAATCCGGCATTCCGAAATTTATAATAATAATTACAGTAAAAAATCCAAGAGCAAGATATGTTCCGATTTTTATTATAGGATTAGCTGATTTCTTCATTTCTGCACCTTAATTTGATTTATTTGTTTTAGCCGGAAAGGCGTAAAAGCAACGTTTTTAGTAGGAATCCACGGCATTTTTCTGTCAATAATATTACTGATGCAGTTTAGTTTATCTCGGTATCTTCGGGCATAATTGCGGCGGATTCGAGAAGAACAGGAATATTTTCAACTACGGGATATTTCGCACCGCAGGCCTCGCAAACGAGAAAACTGCCGTTGACGTCTTCGTTAAAATCTCCTTTGCATTTCGGGCACGCCAGTATATCCAAAAGATCTTTATCCATAAATCCTCACTTTCAATCAAATAGCATATTTTATACGGACTTAGTCAACAAGGAAATGCTCAGTACTTCAGAAAGCGCATAATTTCCAACGCTACAGAGTCAATATCTTCCTGAATATTTATGTCCGCGATTGAATCATAGGGCGTTTTTCCCTTATTGATGATTGCAAAAGATGCATCATGGCTTAGGTATTGAGGGAGGATGGCCGCCGGATTAACCATCAGCGTTGATCCGATTGCGATAAAAAGGTCGGCTTTTTGTATCTTGGATGCGGCTTCTTCGAAACCGATGACGCTCTCTCCGAAAAAAACTACAGTAGGTTTCATAACTCCGCCGCATTTCGGGCAAATCGGTACCCTTGAAGCTTTGATTGATGCTTTTATAGTTTCATTTTCGGGGAATTCTGAAGAGCATTTGATACATATGAATTTTTTGAAATTGCCGTGAATATTAATGACATCAGTGCTGCCGGCTTTTTCGTGAAGTCCGTCTATGTTTTGGGTTACCAGAAGATGAAGTTTGTTATTATCTTCAAGTTTTTTTATGAAGTTGTGTCCTGAAGTGGGAAGGGCTTTTTCACAGCCTTCATAAAATTCGGGGATTGCCTCATAAAACATATTCGGATTGTAGTGAAAATAATTGATATCGAAAAGTTTTTCTGCGTCAATGTCTTTTCTTGAATAGAGCCCTTCAGGACCTCTGAAATCAGGAATGCCCGCTGATGTGGAAATGCCTGCACCTGTAAGAATGGCTATTTTTTCTGACTGCCGTATTAATTCGGCAAGTTTATCTGCACCTTCCATAAAACTCCGGAAATTAGTTCTTATAAGTCATTTACGCATTTGCCGTTAAATAATCAAGCGAGAAATAGATTCTTTTCTAAAGAGGATTAAATTATTAATTGCGCCTTGACAATTTAAGTATTAATATTATAATGATAATCAATATTAAAGTCAATAATGAAAGGTTAACTAATGGAACATGATCATTCTCACCATCACGGAAAACTTCAGGGGAAAAAACTTATTCTTGTAACGTTATTAAATCTGGCTATAACAGCTGTCCAGGTAATCGGAGGTTTGGTTTCCGGCAGTCTCTCTCTGCTGTCGGATGCTATTCATAATTTTGCTGATTCATCTGCAATTTTCATTGCTTTTGCAGCAAACCGCATCAGTCTTAGAAAAGCAAATGATAAGAAAACATTCGGATACAAAAGAGCTGAAATAATAGCCGCTCTTTTTAACAGTTCGGTTCTGATTGCAATATGTCTTTTTTTATTTTATGAGGCATATCTTCGTTTTCGTAATCCCGAACCTGTTGATGGAAAAGTTATGCTTACTGTCGCTTTGTTCGGACTTCTTGCTAATCTGATTTCGATAATAATTCTTCATTCTGACAAGAAGAAAAATCTCAACATTAAAACAGCTTATCTGCATCTTCTCGGTGATACTCTTTCGTCTTTTGCGGTTATCGCCGGAGGCATTTGCATTTATTTCTGGAATCTCTCATGGGTTGACCCTGTTATTACAGTTCTTGTGTGCTGTTATATCATTTATCATGCATGGAATGCGTTGTCTGAAACA
>DAOMHE010000227.1:0-3289 GCA_035430785.1 Spirochaetota bacterium
AGAACTGAAACCGATTAAATCGGCCAGGCGCGATGACGTAACAGTCTCCGCCTTCTCCTTTTCTAGATCACCGAGAACCTGATATATTTTGCAGATTCTTTCAATTGTCGGTTTGGGAACGTCTTTTATTTCAACCATGTAAACAAAAGTCAAAAAAAGTGAGAATTAGTCAAGTGATTAATTCGATTATTTGTGAATATTTTCACATTTTAGGAGATTTTTTTCGTTCTATCTTCTTTTTCTGCGGAAGGATTGTTATCTCGGAAATAACTGCATAGTTATCCACTTTTATTATGTCAGATACTGCTTTTGCAACAGTTTCACATTCAATAAAAGCTTCGGGATCATCCGATTCAGAAAAAAACGCATTTCTGTAAAAACGGCTTTTTACTATGTCAGGATGAATTACCGTAACTTTCAAACCATGCTTACGGGACTCTTCAAAAATAGATTTTGAAAATGCGCTGATTCCGGCTTTTGCAGCGCCGTAGGCGGCGGCAAACGGTGACGGAGATTTCGCTGTTATGCTTGAAATGTTTATTACCAGCCCTTTCTTCTCTTTTAGAGAACGGAGGAATACTTTACATGCCAGCATCGGCGCGGTTAAATTCACCCTGACAATTTCATCAATTTTTTTAAGATTCAATTCTTCATGAGGAGCAAAATAAGCAAGACCTGCGTTATTTATCAAAATATCAACTTCATGCTTCTTTTCAATTAAATTGAGAATCTTCTCGAAATTAGTTAAATCTGAAATATCACATTCAATCTTTTCAAAACGCTCGTCAGAAAAATCAGTTTTAGAAAAATCTCGGGCGAGTCCGATTACGGATATATTCATCGATATAAGTTCTTTAGCAATAGCCAGACCGATTCCCGACGAGGCTCCTGTGACGAGTGCTTTTCCATATTTCTTCATAGATGAATTGTTTAATCTCATGAACTAAAAACAAGTATAATTTTTCAATTGGTTATATTTTAAGATTCCGGAACAAACGAAATCTCATATTTCGTGCCGCCGTCACTATATCTCTTCATATGTCCGCCCATCTGCTGAACAAGCATTTCGACAAGCCTCATTCCCAAACCGGACACATTGTTCGTCTCGTCTATTCCGCATCCGTCATCAGAAACCAAAAGATGAAAAACTTCATTATCTGAATTTATTCTTATAGTTATTTTTCCGTTCTTCTTGTCGGGAAATGCATACTTGATAGAATTTGAAACGAGTTCAGTAACTATAATGCCGAGACTGAACATCGTTTTTGTTTTAATTTCTGATTCGTCAAAAACCGATTCAATTACAATTTCTTCTCCCAAGCGAAAGGCTTCCGTTATATTGCGGATGAGTGCCGGAAAATATTCATTAACACGCATTTTCCCATCATACTCGGAAAAGGAAAGTCTTTCATATAAAATCCCCATACTCCGCACTCTTCCGCAGGCTTCAGAAAGAGCTTCATGAGTTTCCGGATTTGTGCTTTTTGATGATTGCAGATTTAAAAATGAACAAATAGTATTCAGATTATTTTTTACACGGTGATGAACTTCTTTCACTATTATTTCTTTTTCAGCAAGAAGCGACTTTATTTTATCTTCGGCAATTAAACGTTCTGTGATATCATATACGATTGAATATAAAAGATTTTTACCTTTTACAACAATAGGCCCGCTGTAAACCTCTACATCCCGGATGCTTCCATCCGCACGTCTGTGCTTAAAATGAAAATGGTTTCGTTTCAGCTGAATAGCAAGACTCATCTCAGATTTAATTTCTTCAATTGTCAACGTGTTGATTTCAGAAATTCTCATGCCCCGAATTTCTTCACGCGTCCAGCCATAAAAATGTACAGCCGCGGGATTCGAGTCATAAATTTCAGCGCTGGCAGGATCTATCAAAAGCATGACTGCGTGGTTATTCTCAAAGAGACTGTCATAATGATTTTCATCAGAAAGCACTGAATCTTCAGGATTGGCAGCTGCAGCAATCTCTCTTGCAAAAACAATTGCCCCTTTCTTTCCGTCATATTCGACAGGTTCGCCGACTGTTTCAACCCAAACTTCACTTCCATCCAGGCGTATAAAACGCTGCTTAAAAAAATCACGGACTGAATTTCCTTTTTCATTAATCGTTCTGATTCTTTCATTGATTTTATCATGATAATCAGGATGAAAACGGTCAAAAACATTATTGCCGATAAGTTCAGACTGATTTTCTGCCCCGAACAAATTCAGTGCTGCCGTGTTCAGAAACGCAAATTTTTTTTCAGTCTGAATGAATATAGGAACAGGAGCTCCTTCAACAATAGACCTGAATCTTTTATCACTTTCCTTCAGCTCTTTCGACCGCTTTTCCTCTTCAAGACGCCATTTAATCAGCTCATTGTTAACAGCCTTTAAATTCTCATTCATTTCTGCAAGAGCATCATTGCTCTCTTTCACTCTTTTCTTTTCTAAATATAGTTTATGCGCCATTTTAATAGAAGTGTTCAGAATTATCGGAGGAAAATTTTTAACGATGTATCCGTATGATGTTATTTTTTCGGTTTTATCTACTATTTCTTTTTCTGTGTGGGACGAAAGAAAAACAACAGGAATATCACAAAATTCAAGAATCTGCCTGGCTGCTTCTGTCCCGTCAATTCCGCTGCCAAGATCAATATCCATCAATATCATATCTATCGATGCGTTTCTTCTGCCGGCGATAACGACTGCCTCTTCACCGGAAAAAGCCTGAATAACTTCGTACCCCTCGGAACGAAGAATCATAGCCTCTTCCATTGCAATTATAGCTTCATCTTCAACCAGAAGAATCAGGCGGACGCCGCAATAACTCAAACAATAAACCTCACAAGGGAAATATCAAAATAACATCATCTAATGTTAATCTTGATGATGAAAAAAATAAAGAATTTTAAATTTTTTTGCATCAATTGATTGTGCCACCGAAATATTTAAACTAACAGACAGGGCATGTTCGTATGATTATATCTAATATAAAAAGCTTGTTGAATTATTTCACATCGTCACGATACAGTACATTTATAACATGAATGCATTAAGCAATTATTGTAATATATTAACAGCATCCCGAGGAATTCTTTGTATACTATTGGAAAACTTGCAAAAAAATACGGCATATCGCGTTCAGCTATTCTCTATTATGATTCAGAAGGACTGCTGAAACCGGATCAGAGATTGTCCAACGGATACCGCTTATATTCAGAGAAATCTGCCGAAAAACTTAAAACCATTATACAGCATAGAAGTGCCGGAATCGCGCTCTCAG
>DAOMHE010000228.1:0-3247 GCA_035430785.1 Spirochaetota bacterium
TCCGTAAGGTAAAAAGATATGAAAACGGTTTTATTACCGATCCGATATGTCTTTCTCCCGAAAATACTATTTCAGATATTCTGAACATTAAAGAACAATATGGTTTTTCCGGAATCCCGATAACCGAGAACGGAAAAATGGGTTCTAAACTTGTAGGAATCGTAACGAACCGCGATATAGATTTTGAAAAAGATCCTTCGAAAAAGCTTAAAGAAGTGATGACAAAAGAACTTCTTACGGCGCATAAGAATATTTCTCTCAGTGAAGCAAATGATGTTCTGCGTGAATCAAAAAAAGGAAAACTTCCGATTGTTGATGATAAAGGCTTTTTGGTTTCTCTGATGTCAAGAAACGATTTGCTTAAGAACAGGGAATTCCCGAATGCGTCAAAAGATAAAAATAAACAGCTTCTTGTCGGTGCTTCGATTTCTACTCACACGGAAAGTTACGAGCGCCTTGATCTGCTTGTTAAAGCAGGCGTAAACGTAATCGTAATCGACTCCGCTCAGGGAAATTCTCTCTATCAGGTTGAAATGATAAAGTACATCAGAAGTAAATATTCTGAAATAGATATTATTGCCGGAAATGTTGTTACTTCCGAACAGGCAGTCAATCTTATAAATGCAGGAGCTGATGCTCTTCGAGTCGGAATGGGTCCCGGCTCGATCTGTACAACTCAGGTTACAATGGCTTGCGGAAGATCCCAGGGAACAGCGGTTTTTCATGTATCGCGTGAGGCACGAAAGCATGGAATTCCTGTTATCGCGGACGGAGGAATATCAAGTACCGGTCATATAGCAAAAGCTCTGGCTCTCGGCGCATCATGCGGAATGATGGGCGGACTTTTCGCGGGTACTCTTGAAGCTCCGGGAGAATATTATTACGAAAACGGAATGCGTTTGAAAAAATACAGAGGAATGGCTTCTCCTGAGGCAATGCAGAGAGGCGGTGCTAAAAGATATTTCGCGGAAGACACAAAGATTAAGGTGGCTCAGGGAGTTTCAGGTGCTGTTTTGGATAAAGGTTCGATTATGGATTATCTCCCATATCTGACGCAGGGGCTTCGTCATTCATTTCAGGATATCGGAGTGAAGACTATAAAGGATCTTCATGAGAAACTTTACAGCAATGATCTTCGTTTTGAAGTCAGATCAGTTGCTGCACAGATAGAAGGAAACGTACACGACCTTTATTCATACGCAGAACCAAAGTATAAATAATTTGCAGGATTCAGATGGAAATTAACGAAACGAATGATAAAATAGAATACGGAACATTTGAAGCTACCGTTGAAAGATGTAAAAAAATCGAAGAAGATCTTCTTGTTAATCCCGGAAAATACAGGGTTCTGACAGGTGACCGTCCTACGGGAAGACTTCATATAGGTCATTTGTTCGGTTCTCTTCAGAACCGCGTCAGGATTCATAATCTCGGAGTTTCGACTTACATCGTAATTGCAGATTATCAGGTTCTGACTGACCGTGATACTTTCGAAAACATTTCTGAAAATGTAAAACAGCTTGTTATTGATTATATTGCCTCAGGTCTCGATCCGGAAAAAGGGAATCTCGTTATTTTCCCTCACAGCCATATACCGGAACTTAATCAGCTTGTTCTTCCTTTTCTTACTCTTGTAACAAATGCCGAGCTTGACAGAAATCCGACTGTTAAAGAAGAGATTCAGGCGGCCGGATTAAAAAGAATTAACGCAGGAATGTATATGTATCCAGTTCATCAGGCTGCTGATATTCTTTTTTGCAAAGGAAATCTTGTTCCTGTCGGAAAGGATCAGCTTCCGCATCTTGAACTGACCAGAACAATTGCCAGAAGATTCAATGACCGCTTTGCAAAGAAGCTGTCGGTTTTCCCTGAGCCTCAGCCGCTCTTGAGTAAGGCTCCTGTAATTCTCGGACTTGACGGGTCGCAGAAGATGAGCAAAAGCCGTAATAATGCAGTTATGCTAAGTGCGACTGAAGACGAAACGGCTTCACTTATAAAGAAAGCAAAGACAGATTCAGAAAGAGTTATAACATTTGATCCTGATAAACGTCCTGAAGTATCCAATCTTCTTCTTTTGATTTCACTATCGACCGGAGAAAGTCCGGAAGTTATTGCAGAAAAAATCGGAGACGGAGGCAGCGGCAGACTGAAATCGATGCTTTCAGAAACGCTTAACGAGTATCTGCGTCCTATCAGGGCAAAAAGGGCAGAGCTTGAAAAGAACCCCGATTACATTAAAGATGTTCTTCGAAAAGGCATTGCCGACGCCAGAAAGACGGCAGAAGAAACGCTTTCGGAAGTTAGGAAAGTGATGAACATGGAAATATAAAATTAAACCCGCAGATTAACTGCGGGTTTAATATTTTTAGTCATTGCTTTTGAAGAAAAAGACGTCAGCGCTTCCGCTTTCATCATCATCCTTGCTGTTTCCCTTGCTGTCTTTTTTGGTCGGATAATTGATTCTTTTTATTTTTTTTCTAACGGAATCTCTTGATTCCGCATCTCCTGAATCAATTTTGGTGAACGTTTCTTTGTTTTCAGGAGTTAATTCTTTTATTTCTGAATCTTTTTTGAGAGCAACTGCCTTATCCTTGTCTATATCACTTTTTTTAATTTTCTGTGTTTTGGAAACTTCGGCACTTTCATTTTCTTCAACAACAACAGGTTTTGACTTCGGAGAAGAAACTTCTACTTTGCCGTCGATGCAGCTGACAGACGATGATTTTTTTTCATGCGAAACGAAAAATGTTGTACCGCGAACAGCGGCCGTACAGGTAGGTGTGTTGATTTGAAAGTTTTCATTTTTCATCAGCTTATTTTTTACAATCCCCATTACCCGCCCTTTTTCAAGTTTGAATATAGAGTTGTCTGATTCCGCTTCTGAATCATGTGCAAGGACATCTACTGAAACGATGCTGTCTCCGAAAAGTTTAATGGCGTTTTCTGCAATGTAAACTTCGCAGATTGAATCTTTCCCGATGGTTTTTATTTTCATTCCGGAATCGAGAGGAAGGCCGGCTTTTGCGGATATTTCCGTTCCGTCTTTTCCGATTAGATAAACTTTTCCGAGAACGAAATTGATAAGACCTATTTTGAAAGGTTTAGTCTCATTTTTTGAACAGGCTGAAAGAGCAAATAAAAGGCAAATTGCCGCTACTCTTTTTTTCATTTTACCCCCATTAATATTGTGATTTTTTATTTTTTGTAAATCCGATACTATCTTTTGTCTTTTGTCAAGTCATCATTT
>DAOMHE010000229.1:0-3240 GCA_035430785.1 Spirochaetota bacterium
GTTTTGTAGGTCAGACAGGATCTTCTACCGGAAACCACTGCCATTATGAAATCAGAATGAGTAATACCGCAGTCAATCCGTACCCTTACATGAGTCCGGTATGGTAATTCTATCTTGATATAAGCATACGAATACCGATTGCAATCAGAAATACCGCAAATATTTTCTTTAAGATCGATGCATCAGTAATCAGTGCTATTTTTGCACCGAAAAAGCCTCCTAAAACAAATGACACAGCAATTATCACAGCTGAAGAAATATTCACATTTCCTTGCTTATAATATTCAGCTGCTGCAAGAAGTCCAATCGGAAGAACCATTGCCGCAAGAGTAGTTCCCTGTGCCAAATGCTGAGAGTATCCCATAAAAAAAACAAGAGCCGGAATCATTATAATTCCTCCTCCTATTCCAAGTAAACCGCTGAAAATGCCCGCTGTCAGACCTATTGCCGCCGCAATAAACATTATCAGTTTCCTCCAACTTCTGCTTGATATAATTATGCTGCAGTTGCATAATGACTATTCAAGATACTTATGATCAATTTATTAAATACAGACATAAACTCTGTCAAAAACAAATTATATTCTCTGCCTTTTGATTATTCAGAGATACGTCTCGTAGATCAAAAATCTAATTATATTTCCATTTCCGGAAAGCAGACAGAATCTGCATCCAGCGGAAGTTCTTCAGGCGGAATAATCAGAGTTCTGAAAAACGGAAACTGGCTCGTCACTTCTTTTAATGATTTTAGCAAGATTGATTATTATCTTTTAAAACTGGCTGAAAAAGCAAAACTCTTAAAGCAAAAAGGAAATTCTTATATTCAAAAAAGTTCTCCGGTAATAATCAGCAAAACAACATCTTCAAAAATTTCATTGGACTCAGTTTCATTTGATGACAAGTTTCTTCTGGCAGAAAAGTATAACAATATTCTTTTTAATCATGATAAAATACAAACTTCCCGTTCAATATATAAAGATTCACTTTCAACGTATTGTTATCTGAATTCCGAAGGCAGTGAAATTCTTTATAATAAATCTTTCTGCGGAATTTCTCTATCTGCAACAGCAAAAGACGGAAATGAAATTCAGCCGTATCATAATTCTTTTGCCGGATACGGCGGATTTGAATCTGCAGTCGGGCATGAAGAAACAGCGGAATCAATTGTCAAAACTGCAATCGAAATGCTTTCAGCTGAAAACGCCGACGGCGGAAAATATGATATCATCTGTGACCAAAAACTTTCAGGAGTTTTCATTCATGAAGCATTTGGACATCTTTCTGAAGCAGATGCAATTTATGAAGACGAAAGAATGATAAAAATAATGACCATCGGAAAAGAATTCGGAAAAGATACACTGAATGTAATAGATGACGGAACACTTGAAGAATATGCCGGATATATTCCATGTGATGATGAAGGAATAGTATCAGCAAAGAATTATCTTATCAAAAACGGTCTTCTTGCCGGAAGACTTCATTCAAGAGAAACTGCATGCAAGATGAATGAAAATCCGACTGGAAACGCCCGTGCTATATCGACATATTTCGCTCCTATTGTAAGAATGACAAACACCTATATTGATAATGGAAAGTACTCTAAAGAAGATTTATTCAATTCGCTTGAAGACGGAATTTATGCAATTGATTATCACGGCGGAATGACAAATCTTGAACTTTTTACTTTTTCTCCTGCATACGGTTATCTTATAAAAAACGGCAAGCCTGTAAATATGCTGAAAAATATAATGCTCTCAGGTAATGTTTTTGAGACACTGAAAAATATTGAAATGATTGCAAATGATAAAATGCATTTTGGCGGACTCGGCGGTTGCGGAAAAGCAGGACAATCTCCGCTTCCCGTTTCTCTTGGCGGACCTCATATTTTAGTAAAAGATGTTCTGATCGGAGGCAAACAATGATTGCCGCAGAAAAATATCTTAAAGAAAATACCGAATGGTATGAATTCTTTTTTGAAGAATCAGAATCTTTTCCAATTAGCTTTGCAAACAACCGGTTCTATTCAATGTCAGAAAAATTTTCTTCAGGCTGCGGGATAAGAGTTTCTGTAGGCGGAAGAATTGGATTTTCATTTTCCAACAACAAAGATAAACTGCTTGAAACAGCACAAACAGCTGTTTCTCTTGCTAAATTCAGCGAAATACAGAATATTCGTCTTCCTGAATTGCCTCAAAATATCATTGAACCTATAACTTATTCAGAAGAAGAAATTTCTGAAGATAATGAGATATTAACAGCTGAAAAAACTATTTCTTATATAAAAGAACAATTTGATGATGCGCTTTCCGATGTAAGAATTAATTCAGGAAAAGGTTCAAGACACATAGTTAACTCAATGGGTCTTGATTATTCTTCAAAGTATTCATTTTATTCTGCAAGTGTCAGCACAGAAAGAATTCTCGAAGACAAAAGCCGTATTTCAGTCTGGGAAGCTGTTTCTTCCATAAAAAAAGAAAATTACGATCATCTGTTTTCAGAGATAATAAAAATGCATAAATTATCTCAAAATAACGCAAAAGTTAATTCAGGAAAAGTTCCGGTTATTTTTACTCCTCATGCTTTCTCATCACTTATTTCAATTTTGCTTAATCAGCTTTCAGGGGGAAGTCACTATAAGAAGATTTCTCCTTTTACCGGAAAAATCGGAGAGAAGTTATTTTCGGATAATCTCACGATAACAGATAATCCTCTTTTGGATAATTCTTATCACAGTTTCGGAATTGATGATGAAGGAATTACTTCCAGAAATAAAGACATCATTTCTTCTGGAATTATAAAAGAAATAATCACTGATTTAAAATATTCATCTCTTCTCGGAATTTCACCAAGCGGCAATTCTTCAAGAAGTTATTCTTCTCTGCCTTCGCCTTCTTTTTCAAATGTAATAATAGCTCCGGGCCAATCAAGCCTTTCTGAAATAATGAAAAACGCAAAAAGCGGAATCTTCGTAGATCAGATGATCGGTCTTGGTCAGTCCAATACTATTACTGGCGATTTTTCATGTAATCTAAGTCTTGCTTTTTCTTTTGATGAAAATGGAATTCTTGGAAGAATCAAAGACTGCATGCTTTCAGGAAATTTATATCAGCTTCTTAACCGTGATTTATTATTTTCAAATGAGACCAAACAAACCGGAAATTTTAACTGCCCTTATGTTATGTTTTCATCTATGGATTTATCGGTATAATTCTTTTTTACAAAAAAAAGCAGGCTACTTTTC
>DAOMHE010000230.1:0-3194 GCA_035430785.1 Spirochaetota bacterium
CCGGGGCAATAAATCACTTCAGGAAAACCCGTCCGTATTTCACGATGATTGTCTATCTTTGCAAAACCTATATCATCAAAAGGAAGATGACGCAGTTTTTTGAGCATCTTTTGTTTCAATAGCTCCGCTTCTGACTTCTTCAAGCAGATTCATGAGAATATCTTCTCTCAAATTTTATTCTCCTTAACTTCCCTGTTCATACTTCCGCTCACAAAACCGTCCGCGTCAACAGAAACATAAACAAAACCGAAAGATTTCAGTGCTGATGAAATTTTTTCTACTATATTATTTTCAAAAACCGAAAGAATATCTTTACGGGAAAACTCAATTCTGGCAAGATTTTCATGACTTCTTACCCGAAAATCTGAAAAACCAAGTGAAGAAATAAAATTCTCGGATTTGTCAATACGCTCAAGTTTTTGCGGATTAATTTCTTCACCATAAGGAATGCGGCTTGCAAGACAGGCTGACGAACTTTTTAAAACAGTTAGAAGTTTCAATTTTCCGGAAATTTCATATACATCTTTTTTGGAAATCGAACATTCGAGAAGAGGCGAAAATATTCCGATCTCTTTTAAAGCCTTCATGCCGGGACGGTAATCAAAAACATCATCTGCATTACTACCTTCTGCAATATTTTTAATTCCATATTTTGCCGCTTCATCAATTATAGCTGAAAATATTTCCTTTTTACAAAAATAACATCTTTCAGACGTGTTTTTTTTTACTTCAGCCGAGAATGAATTTCTTTCTATAATAATCTGCCTGATTCCGTATTCTTTGCAGAATTTAATGCTGTCATCAATATCCCGCCTTGGCATCAAAGGAGACGAATATGTAAATGCAGTGCATTCATCTCCAAGAACTTCATGGCATACTTTCAGAAGGAGAGAACTGTCAGCACCGCCTGAAAAAGCAACAGCACAGTTCCCGAGCTCTGATATATATGCCGCTAGAAAATCATACTTCTCAGGCATTCCTTGAATTATTCCTTTTCACTTCACTGTAAAATAAAATCAGAATTCTTATTATTCCGGAATACGCGTTTGCAAGCAAAACGAAATGAAGACCTTCGGCAAGCTTCTCTGTATTCGTTGTGTCCGAAAGAACATTTACCAGAAAAAGTAAACTTATTGAAAAAACTGCAAGAAAGGAAATTTTTACCGAACGCGCAAAGGCGAAACGGGACAATTTTCCCGAAATAATGGTTAGGCCGTAAACAGCCAGAACAAACAAAAGAGCCATTGGATTAAAATACATGTTCCACCTTCCTTATATTATATCATAAAAATATTTAAAGTCGTCCTTCCTTATCGGACAGAACTTAATCTATAATGAAACCTCTTAGATAATAATCTGCATAATCGTTCAAGTCAATTAATCTTTAAGCCGGCTGTCTTAATTCAGACAACCGGCTAATATCTATTTTCTGTGATCACGCAAATATAGCTTTTGCATGCGGCTCAAATCCTTTTCTTTTTTCTTTCTGTCGAGCTGCCCTTTTTCACTAAGCCTGCTTTCAAGGTATGCAAGTTCGGCCTTCATATCGCGATAATTCATATACCTCGCTTCAGGGATTGTACCGCTTTCGACAAGTTCAATTACTGCACATCCAGGTTCTCCATTATGAGAACAATCCGAGAATCTGCAGTTTAATGCGGCTTGCGCTATTTCCGAAAAAGAAGAATCCAGGCTTTCTTGTCCACCCCAGAGCTGAAGTTCTCGAAGACCCGGCGTATCGATCAGCATCACTCCGTTTCTCAGAACAACAAGCTCTTTGTGAGTCGTTGTATGACGTCCCCTCAGATCATCCTCGCGCTGGATTCCCGTACGCATGTGACCTGAACCCAGAAGCGAATTAACAAGAGCGGATTTTCCGACACCCGAAGGTCCGCTGAAGGCAATTGTTGAAAACGGATCGAATTTATTCAGCAGTTCGTCAACTCCCTCACCGGTTAAAGCACTTACGGCAAAAACTTGCGCATCACCAGCAATATTCCGGGCTTCAGAAACAGCTTTCGCCCTGTCTTCTGCGATATCGCATTTATTCAGAACAATTACCGGAGACGCTCCGACCTCTCTTGCCATTGATAAATATCTTTCGATACCCCTCAGACTGAAATTCCGTCCTCCGTCAAGACCGCAGACAATGCAGAGAAAATCTATATTAGCTGCAATGATCTGCTCCTCCGTAAGAACACCCGCTTCTTTCCGGGAAAAGCGGCTTTTTCTCGGAAGGAGTTCTTCAATAATAAGGATTCCGCCCCCGTCACGGCACGCAACCCAGTCTCCAATCGTGGGATAATCAGCACGAGTCTCTGATTCAAAAATAAATCTGCCTGATACCTGCGCCTGAACCGCTCCGCTTCCGGCGTCTGCTTCATAAATATGACGGGTTTCTCTGATAATTCTTGCAGGAATAAAACCCTGTTTTCTGAATTCTTCAAAATCTTTATCATTAGCGGCTTTCCAGCCGAGAGATTCAATTTTCATAACGTACCGCCCTTAGAAAATTCTCATTTCTTTTTAGTATTCTATAGTGGTTTGCGGCATATGATTTAATAATTGTGAACATAATAATCTCCTATTGTGAATGCACACGTATGACGCACGGCCAGCATGCGTAAAATAAGGACAATGTTCCTGTTCACTCAACGGGAATTATTCGTTTCGGATGTTTCCGGCGGGATAAATCAAAGGAAAAGAATCACAAAGATTATCCCCTGAACAGGAACATCTCTACTGCAATATCCATTCAATTCCTCCATAATTAAAACAAATTTTCGAGAAAAATATATTTTGTCAAGAATATTAGAGATAAGATCAATTTTGCAAAAAAGAATTCACTCAGAAATTATCATATTGCGGCCGCTTTCTTTCGCACGATAAAGCCGGAAATCAGCCTTAGAAATTATCATTTCAGATCTTATAACAGAAATATCAAATTCTGAACTATCAGTTCCAGCGCTGAACGTGAAACGTATATTAATATCATTATATGAAAAGATACGCTCCCGCAATTTTTCCAAAATTCTAAACATACTTACTGCAGCCTGAGATTTCGTCATATCCGATGATGCAATTAAGAATTCTTCAACGACATATCGTCCGAATAGATCATAAGGCCGGATATTTCCGGAAATAATATTTGCAAATTCCTTAAGAATCGCCCTTAAATCATCCGGAAGGTCATG
>DAOMHE010000231.1:0-3170 GCA_035430785.1 Spirochaetota bacterium
AGTTATATGAATATTCCGGCGTCTTTTACTAATTGGAATTTTATAACTGTATTCAGCCTGTTTTCAAAAAATTTGAAATTTGTAATCGGACCCTTGAATTTTCTTTTTTATAAAAAAATCACATCAAAAAAAACAAATTTCATTTCTGATTCTTGTCATTTTATTCCATTTGCTGTAATATTTATTTTGATATTATTTTCTCTGAATGACGGTTTTATTTTTTCAAATGACTTCATTAATTTTGATGTACTTCTTAAGTTAACAGAGATTGCTTCATTTGTTCACATGGCAATATATTTTATCTATATCAGTAATGAAGTTTTCAGATGCCGCAAATATTACAGCAGCAATCTCAACCGGATTCTTGTAAATTTTTCTAAAATCCTGATTTTGATATTTGCTGTAATATGTTTCCTTCCGGTTTTCTGGTTTTACGGGGCAAAATTTGTTGAGGATGCCGTACTTTTTTTGATTGTATCTGTTTTGCTTATTATGATTTATGTTCCTGCGTTCGATGTTTATATTTTTATTGCTGCAGGAAAGGAAATAGCAAAAGCCCAGTATTCAAAATCGCATCTTTCTTCTGTCGATCTTGAAGATTTGGGCCGAAGACTAGAGTCCATTATGCGGGATGAAAAGATATACTGTGATGAGGATCTTACTCTTAAACGTCTTGCGGATAATCTTGAAGTTACTTCACATCAGCTTTCTGAATTTATTAATGTTAAAATCGGAAAAAGCTTCAAGTCATTTGTGAATATGTACAGAGTTCGCGAAGCTGTTTCTCTCATTGAATTAGATGAAAATAGAAATATTCTTGATATTGCGTTTTCATCAGGTTTTAATTCCAAAACAGCGTTCTATAAAATATTTACGGAAGAAACCGGTATAACTCCGGCAGAATACAGGAAAAGACAAACTAAATAATGCCCGGCAGTCCCTGTTTATAAACCAGGTCGATTTTAAAAAGTCTTTGTGTTATTTTTCCCGGCATAAAGGAGGAAAAATGAAACTTTTTAAAAGAGAAAGCTACCTTGATAATTTACGCTCAGTAATAATACTTCTCGTAGTATTTCACCATTCTGCAGAAGCCTATTCGGCAGGAAGCGGAGCCTGGCCGGTAAAAGATGCTTCATCTATAATTAACGGAATAGAAATATTCCAAACGGTTAATGGCGCTTTTTTTATGGGACTTCTTTTTTTTATTTCGGGATTTGTAATTCCCGGGGCATATAAGAAATACGGAGCAAAAGCCTTTGCTTTATCAAAAATCAAACGTCTCATGATTCCATTTCTGGTGTTTGCGCTTTTTGTATTTGTTCCTATTAACTACGTGTTCGGGCATTTTGAAGATATTGCTTCCTATGCTTCATATCTCATAACAAGCGACGGAATTCAATCGTTTACAGGTCATCTATGGTTTGTCCTTCATCTGTTTATATACAGTAGTGCATACCTGATTTGCGAAATGATTTATTCAAGAGTTAATTCTCCGAAAACACAGTGGATAATGCCTAAAAAGCTTATTAAAGGCAAAAACTTTTTTTTAGGTATAATGCTTTTTGTCATTTTAATTTCAACTCTTACGTTTATGGTAAGAATATTCTATCAGATAGATACCTGGATAGTTTTTCTTCATGCCATCAGAGTTGAGCCTGCTAATATAATTCAATATTTATCACTATTTACAGCAGGAGTTGTTTTCTCAAAAAAAGAAATATTTGATAGAATAAGCGAAAAGACATCGATAGTATGTTCGGTTTTTGGATTTTCTGTTTTTGTTTTAAGTTATATTTTGTATTATGCTTCAGAATTTTTCGGTGCAGAAATTCTTCGTTATACCGGAGGTGATTCGTTAAATGCCCTCTACCGTCCGCTATGGGAAAATTCTCTTGCGGTATTTTTCGGAATCGGATTGATATATCTATTTAAGCGTAAAATAAATACTGATTCGAAAATATGGAAATATTTAAGCTTGCACTCGTATGGAGTTTATATAATCCATGTTATACCTTTGGTCGGAATTCAGATGGCGCTTATGAAAACCGGAATTGATCCATTGCTGAAATTTCTAATTGCGTCAGCCGTTACCGCAGTTACCTGTTATTTTGATATTTGGCTACTTAGAAAAATCAGAATTTTAAAGGAATACATATAATGATTTCCGGAAAGAAATGCTTTTTTTTATTACACTCAGAAAAGTTGCTTATTTGTTGCGTTATTCTTTTTCTGCAATTGACGGGTTTACTCAATGCCCAGGTTACGCATTCGCAGGAAATGAATCTGACTACAAGTTCAGATGCGGAATTAAAAGCATCAATTTCGCATGAAATTGCAGTTCCGGTTCTAAATTCAGAGAATGTTCTTTTTGCAAGTAATGAAATCGATTTCGAGTTTAGTGCATTTCTGTCGCCGATTTCTATTGGTCTTGGTTTTGAAACTGTTTTTCGGCCGATTGCTTTTCTTGAATTTTCTGCCGGTACGGAGCTCGGCAGCGGATGGAATTCGCGTTTTGTCAGAGGGCTTGCCTTAAACAAGCCTTCTGATACTTTTGACAATGATTTTATAAACAAATCCCTGAAAGGAATTGTTCATAAAGAAAAAGCAGGCGCGGCTTTTCAGTTTGATCTTGGAGCGGTCATTCCGGGGGAATGGTCGCATGTTGTGTTCAGATCATACCACGAATATTATTATAAGGCTTTTTCGGCTGCCTCAGAGAGTGAATCATGGTTATGGGAAGCGGATGACGGTGAGAACAGAAACGGGACCCATTATTATATTCAGAATGTGCTGGGATACAAGATGCCGTTGATTATGGAGTTTTTCGGATTTATGTTTGAGGCTGAACGAAGTTATTATGATACTGAAAAGGGTAATTTATCAGGAGAAAATATCTGGAATTATAAGGCATCATGCATTATGAGTTTCCGCTCAGGCGAAAGTACTAAATTTAATCTGATAAGTCAGTTTAGAACCGTTCGGAATTATACCGATGAAACGGAGGACCGCGATTATTACAGGTCTCGCGAAATAAATACGGATAAGCCGCGCAAATGGGAATTTTACAGGATCATTCTCAGCATGACTCATGAGTTTTAGTTTTTGCGGTATTTCTTTCTGTAGTCTTTCGGTGAGATTTTTTCTGATGTTTTGAAGCATCTGTTGAAATG
>DAOMHE010000232.1:0-3162 GCA_035430785.1 Spirochaetota bacterium
GGAAGATTATCAAACAGGAAGTTCATTATTTTTTTCGATGACATGAGAGAAGAAAAAATAAATCTTGTCTTCACATCAGCAATTTCAAGAAACTCCAGATAAAGTTCATGCGAGCGGCTTTTAATATTTATTAATGCCGACGAAAACATCTTGGACTGTAAAATAAAATCAACACAATTATAATCAGTTTTGTCATCAATTGAATCAGAAACAATAATACATTTCGACAAATCCGGCGGAAGACTGCTGATTTTCTCAAAAGAAAGATTTTTGGAACAGTATACTTCTCCGTTTGATAACAAATAAACTTCTTTATCATAAGCAGGAAGAAATGAATAAAGAAAAGCCGCGCACAAAAGAAGAGCAACTCCGCAACCGGCAAGCTCACGGAAAGGATATTTTGAATTCTTCATTTTGGGATTAACTATCAGCGCTTCAGGCAAATCGTCTGAAGGATCGTGATGATCACAGATGATCACCTGCATTCCGAGAGCTTGTGCATATTCAATGATCTCATTATCGCGAATACCGCAGTCCAGAGTAAGAATCAGCTCGCAGCCTTTCTGCGCAGCTTCTTCAACAGCTCTTTTATTCAATCCGAATCTTTCGTTCCCCTTTGGAAAATCATATGAATAATCAAAACCGATCTTATCAAAAAGATTCCGGACTATTGTCAGAGAAGTCAAACCGTCTATATCGGAATCAGAAAAAATAAATATTTTTTTCTTCTCCCGCAGAGAAGCCTTCAGCAAATCAACGGCTTCTTTCATCTGAGATATATCGAAAGGCGATTCAGAAAAAAGCCTGTCGCGTCTCAAATATTCACGGAGCACATTTTCATCAGAACATCCGCGAGCGGTCATCAAACGCCGGAATGGAGCACTGTATTTTCCTGGATTAATGGAATCAATTTCCGACTGTGCAATCTCGGCTGCGGACATTCTATGAATTCTTATCCTTTTTTATACGTTTCTGAGAAAGGTATTTCGCTCCGTCATTCTGACTGGGAGAAAGAATTTCCACCCTTGCATCAGGAAAAGAGCTGTAAATTTCATTAAAGGAAGAGAGAAGTTCAGCTATTCTCTGATCTGCCGGTTCGTCTTTTCCCAGAACGAGACGCATTACAGGAGAATTGTCAATATAAAGTCTAAGCGATTTCGTTTTGAAATATGAAGCAATCCGCATGGATTTTATCATTGTTGAAAAAAGCGCTTCTTTTTCAGAATTATCGGTGAGAGAATAATGAACTTTGCCTAAAAGCGTATCAGAAAAATCTTTTATTAATATACCGGATGCATACTGATCGGTTTTCTTAAAAACCGCCGCAAAGATCTTAAGCGAACTTTCAACAGGAACAGCTGACAAATCAGCGCCTGCGAAAAGTTCAATCTCATCTCCGCTCATTTCAGTTTTCTTTTTTATAACAATTTTCTTGCGGGATTTATCAGGTTCATACTTCATCAAGAGCGAACGGGCTTCTTCAATGAATTCAACCACATCTTTCACATCTGTACCGGCCGAAACCGCTATCTTCTCAATGTCCTTTCCCTCGGAAAGCATCGCTAAAACTTTATCAATACTTAAAAGCATGGTTCCCCCGTCAGCATATTTTCAAAGGACTGCGCTCAACAGCACTTACTACCTTAACACCAGAAAGAGCATTATTTGTCAAGCAGTCGCGAATATCGCGTTTCATAAGGTCGGTAATCTTTTTCTCTGTAGCGAAATGAGTAGCGTCAATAATCGCAAATCCGTTCGCTTCGGCGAAATGAGCCTTATGAAAAGTGACATCACCAGTTATAACGCAATTTATTCCGTTTATTTCGCTTTTTTTTAAAATTTTTTCAGCTTCAGAGCCGCCTGAACCGTTTAAAAAAGCGACTTTCTTCAATTCCATCGATTCAATTCCGCAATAAGAAAGCCTCTCAATCGACAAATTCTTTTTAACGCATTCAATCAGACCCGAAAGTGTTATTCCGGAAAAATCAGAAAAAGCAAATAAATCGTCATCTGAAACCGAACAATTTTTTCCGAATGCTGATTCTGCAAGATCTTTGAGATATAATCTGTCTGCACAGGTGTGAAAAGAAACAATCGATATCCTTTTTGCAGCAGCTCTTATAAACGCACTCTGAAGAGATTCAGAATAATCAAAGGATTTTACCGTTTCAAAAAAAAACGGATGATGAGTAACTATTAAATTTGCAGAATCAGTTACGGCCTGTTCAAGCACCGAAGGAGAAAAATCAAGAGAAGTCATAATTCCGGTAAGTTCATCATCACCGAAAAAGAGCTGTTTTCCTGAATTATCCCAGTCCTCTTGAATCTCTGGATGAAATATTTCAATAAGCTTTTCATAAAAAACGGATATCTTCATAAATCTCCGATAAACATCGAATCACCGTATGAAAAAAAACGGTAATCATTTTCAACGGCAATACGGTATGCATTCATGATATTTTCATATCCGGCAAACGCAGACACCAACATTAAAAGAGTAGATTTCGGCGTATGAAAATTCGTTATCAGACAATCTGATGATCTTACTTCATATGGCGGGTGTATAAATATATCAGTTACTCCCTCACCCGGAACATTTTCACCGCCATTTAAAGTTGATTCAAGAACACGCAGAGAAGTAGTTCCGACAGCAATGACTCTTCTGCCATCTTTTCTCGCAGAGTTTATTTTTGAAGCAACAATTTCACTTAAAAAATATTTTTCCGAATGCATCTTATGCAATGAAAGATCGTCGTGCCTGACCGGAGAAAAAGTTCCCCACGATACAAACAGTGTCAGATAGGCGCATTCCGCACCTTTATCATCAATTTTTTGAATGAGTTCTTTTGTAAAATGAAGTCCTGCCGTCGGAGCCGCAACAGCTCCGGCTTCTCTGGCATAAACGGTCTGATATCTTTCCATATCAGAATTTTCTGCGTCCCTGCGGATATACGGAGGAAGCGGAACCTCTCCTATTGCTCTCAGAATATCTTCATCAAACGAAACTGATGTTTCTATTTCAACATAATCACCGCTGCGACCGCGCACATTAATTGACACGGATGAATCATTTTCAGAAATAAGAACTTCTCCCTGATGGAGTTTTTTTGTACGGTTTGATATTGCATACCATATTTTATCACTCAGCCTGAAAGAAAGAAC
>DAOMHE010000233.1:0-3132 GCA_035430785.1 Spirochaetota bacterium
CAAAGAACTAACATCATTACTTAATTATGGCGCAAAAAATGGATCTGACACTTGGTCTACTTGGATGAATATATATGGCTTTTCTATTACAAATGCAATATTCTGGACATCAACATCACGTTCAAATGCTTCTTCACAAGCCTATTATCTAGATTTTGATAATATGAATTTCAGAGGATTTGCTAAACCCGGAACATTCAACGTTCTCCCCGTTCGTCAGGCAAGAATAATCAATTATTAGGAAATTAAAATGGTAAAACACATAGTAATGTGGCGCTTGAAAGAAAATTCATGCGGCAACACAAAAGAAGAAAATAAAAAACTTATCAAGGAAAAGCTCGAAGCGCTCAACGGCAGAATTGAAGGACTTCTAAAAATTGAAGTCGGTTTCGATTTTTCAAACACCGAGAGCAGTTTTGATATATGTCTCTATTCCGAGTTTGAATCAAAACAGGCATTAGATAACTATCAGGCTCATCCGGAACACAAGGCCGTTATGCCTTTTATTCTTGAAGCAAGAACCGACAGGATTGTAACAGACTACGAAATCTGATTATTTTCTATCAGCCGATTTTCCGGAAAGAGCCGAGCTTACATCAGAAATTCTTTTCTTTTCGGAAAAAACGCTTCTTCTGAAGTATGAGGCTGTTTTTGAAGCGCGCGAAAGAGCGTCCGTATCTATTAAGCCTTCCGAGTTCAATCTTGCCCATATTTCATTCGGGCCCTGACCTATTCTCCAGAATGATACATTACGAATTTCTTTTCTTCTATACAGCTTAAGTTTCTCCGATAAAGAGAATTCATTATCAAAATAAACAACTTTGCGCGCTTTTCCGATTTTATAGACGAGAAAAGGATTGCGGCTGTTATATACCTGAGTGCGTTTTTTTGATGCCAGAATCCGGGTTTCTTTGTACCTCACAGAACGGCTCGATCTCTTCGACCATTCGCGTCCGTATAATGGAAGCCCCATAATCAGTTTCTCTTTCGGTATTATTGACGCAGAATATTCTGCGACTTTTGAGCACCATTCATAAGACGCAACAGGTCCGGGCCTGCTTCTGCTCCAGTGTTCATCATACGCCATGATGATAATTCTGTCGGCAATATTTGATATCAATGAATAATCATATGCATCATCCGGCGAAGAACTTCTTTTTGCAGGAAGCGCAACGCTCAGAATTTTTTCTTTTGAAAGCATTTTTTTCAAATCAGAAAGAAATGAAATGAAATCATCTTTTTGCGTGGCAGAAACGTGCTCAAAATCAATCTGAACTCCGTCAAAATCTTCTGCTGCTGATACAATTGAATTAAGCAGGTTTGTCCGCTTTTCGGAATCTTTCTCCAGAATATCTTTCGTCAAAGCGCTTCCCGTAAGCTCGGAAATAACTATATGAACGCGCGGGAACCTGTTTCTGAGATCTATTCTCGGTCGCGGCGCCTTCTCAGAAAGAGTTCCGTCGGCTTTCACCCACAGGCTGAAATAACCTATATCCGAAAACGGCTCTCCGCCCTTCAGCATCTTCTCTTCACCGCGCATGAGATATCCCCAAACCTCGCGGAAAGGAACAACTTCTTCTTTTATGTTATTTTTAACAGATTTTACACTTGGGAAAATCACAAAAGGGAAAAGTAATAATATTATTGCTGCTGTTTTTTTCATATTTCCGGATACCATATTTTCGGCAGAATTTGCGCCTTATTATAAAGAATTGTTAAGGTATTTATTTTTTAAATCAACATATTTTCGGGCAGAATCGGTTATTGCGAATACTTCCTCATCAGTCAAACTTCTGATTGCCCGCGCAGGGGAACCTATAATGAAAGAACGCGGCGGAAATTTTTTATCCGGCGTAACTATTGAACCTGCTGCAACCAGCGAATGGTCAGAAATTTCAGAACAATCAAGAATAATAGAACCCATTCCGATGAGGCAATTATTTCCGATGACGCATCCGTGAATGATTACATTATGACCGACAGTCGTATTGCTTCCGATAAATGTACCTTCATTTCTGGTGTTCACATGAATAGTCGTAAGTTCCTGAATGTTGCTTCCGCTGCCTATTTCTATTCTGTTGATGTCGCCGCGTATAACGGAATTATGCCACACAGACGAATCTTTTCCAATGGCGACATTTCCTATCACGCGGCTTCCATCAGCAAGAAAAACTCCCTCTTCTATCTCAGGAAGTTTTTCTTCAAACTTATAAATCATTTAATATCTTTGCTTCCTTCGTTTCCGACAAGACCAAAGCCTTCAAATGAAACTTCACTGAACCACGGAAACTGCGTTCCAATCAATGGAACAGTAATAAAATCGTTCATTTCGATATGAATCCATCTGAAGCCGAGACGTCCGTCTATGTTTTCCATAGGAAGAAAACCCCATTCACGGCTGTCCGAACTATTGTCGCGGTTATCCCCCATTGCGAAATAAAATCCTTCCGGAATGGTAATTTCTCTGAAAGCATCCCGTGTCATGAGTTCATATCCCATATCATCATCTTTCTTGTTTTTAGCTTCTTCCAATTGAGCAAATTCGTTTTCCGGATTTAACGGATCTCTATAATCTTCAAATCTTATCAGATGTTTTATTCCAAGAAGATCTTCTTCATAATAAACAAAATTTTCTTCTCTCTTGATAAACTTAAGCGGTAGAAGTTTTCCGTTTATTGTAAGTCTGTTATTCTTCATGGATATTTTATCACCCGGAACACCGACTATTCTTTTGGTATATTCAGGAACATTATATATCCATTTCATAAATGGAATAAATCCTTCGTCTTTTTTATCAGCCCCGATTACGTTTTTTCCGGGATATTTAAAAGAGATGATTTCTCCTCTCTGCGGTTTCTGCCATCTAATCAAATGAGATGTCGAAAACGGAATTTTGAGACTATATGCGAGCTTGTTCGCAAAAAGATGATCTCCGACTCTCAATGTAGTTTCCATCGATCCGGTCGGAATTCTGTAATTTCCGAAAACCGAAGACCGCAGTGCAAGAAAAAGAAGAATCAAAAAAGCATACTCTGTTAATGTTTTCAGAAATGACACTTCCTTCTGCGGAACACCTTTCTGTATCAGAAACCTGCACACAGGACCGAATTTTACGGTTTTTCCCTTCTTTTT
>DAOMHE010000234.1:0-3036 GCA_035430785.1 Spirochaetota bacterium
GGTGAATGCGGAACTTATACATACGACATAGCTCAGACAGAAGTAATGCAGGTGAAAAATGCTGCAAGGCAAAGCGGTTTTCCATTACGCTGCAGAATAGAGGAAGCATGAACATCAATACCGAACTGAGCCTTATTCTCCAATCAGCATTTAAGGAAGCGGAATACCGCAAGCACGAATATATTTCACCTGAGCATGTGCTTTACGCTGCGCTTCATTTCGATTCAGCAAACACACTTTTAGAATCCGCCGGATGCAATACCGAAGCTATGAGAACAGAGCTCAACAAATTTCTCAAAGAAAAATTCGAAACGGGTGAAAATTCATCCAACCCGCTTCAGACATTTTCACTTCAGAATATTTTCGAAAGAGCCTATTCTCATGTAATATCTTCTCAGAAAAAAGAAATCGATCTGGGAGATATTTTAGCATCCATTTTCGACGAAAATGAATCATATTCCGCGTATCTTTTCAAAAAACAGGGCGTTGAAAAATTCGATATATTAAACGCAGTTACTGAAAATGATTTTCCGGAAGAAGACGAAACGGAAATCACATCAGAAAAGCCCAAAGAAGCACCGCCTTCGAAATCCGTTCTTTCAAAATACACTGAAGAACTAACAGCCAAAGCTGCGCGCGGAGAAATCGATCCGCTGATAGGAAGAGAAGACATTCTCGACAAAACGATTCATGTTCTATGCCGGCGTTTTAAAAACAATCCCATTTTCGTCGGAGAAAGCGGCGTCGGAAAGACTGCTATTGCAGGAGGGCTTGCCCTCAGAATCTCTTCTTCCGATGTTCCGAAAATTCTTCAATCGGCGAAGATATTTTCACTCGATGTTGGCGCACTTCTTGCCGGAACAAAATTCAGAGGAGATTTCGAAGACCGTCTTAAGAAACTTTTAACCGAAATTGAAGCAGAAAAAAACGCGATTCTTTTCATCGATGAAATTCATACCATTGTCGGTGCTGGTTCTGTTTCAGGCGGACATCTCGACATTTCCAACATCATAAAACCCGCACTCGCCGGCGGAAAAATCCGTGTTATCGGATCAACAACATTCGAAGAATTCAGAAAAACTATTGAAAAAGACAGAGCTCTTCTGCGCAGATTTACCAAAATCGACATTGACGAAGTCAGCACTGAAGATGCATATAAAATACTTCAGGGCATAAAAAAAGGCTACGAAGAACACCATAATGTCACATACACTGACCGGGCTCTCCGCACTGCGGTTGAACTTTCCGAGAAATATATAACCGAACGGAAACTTCCGGACAAGGCAATTGACGTCATCGACGAAGCCGGTGCTTCCGCCGCTATTAAGAATAAAACCGCTGACCGCGCTGTGATCAATCCTTCAGACATCATAAAAACTATGAGCCGCTCTTATAATGTTTCAGAAGAAGCGGTAAAAACTAACGAATCAGATAAACTCAAAAATTTAAAATCACATCTATCAGGATTAATTTTCGGTCAGGACAAAGCGATAGAAGAAATATCAAGTGCCGTTATTTCATCACGTGCAGGGTTTTCCGAAGAAAAAAAACCCGTTGCATCAATGCTTTTTGTCGGCCCAACCGGCGTCGGAAAAACTGAACTCGCAAAACAGCTTGCAGAATATCTTTCTCTCACGCTTCACCGTTTTGACATGAGCGAATATCAGGAAAAACATTCCGTCGCGAGACTTATCGGCTCACCTCCGGGTTACGTCGGCTATGAAGAAGGCGGACTCCTCACTGAAGCAGTACGGCGGACTCCTCATGCAGTACTGCTTCTTGATGAAATAGAAAAAGCTCATGAAGATATTTTCAATACACTTCTTCAGATTCTCGACTACGCGTCTCTCACCGACAACAGCGGACGCAAAGCCGATTTCAGAAATACAATTATTATTATGACTTCAAACGCAGGCGCGCGCGATCTCGAAAAGAAAACAATCGGGTTTTCCGGCAAAGCAAATTCCGGAGCGGTTGATGATGCTCTCAAAAAAATATTTTCACCTGAATTCAGAAACCGTCTGGATTCCGTAATCAGGTTTAACGCTCTCGACGAAAAAATGGCGATGCTGATAGTAAGAAAAAATCTCGATCAGTTTGCAGCACGCCTTAAAAAGAAAAAGATATCCGTAGAATTTACAGAGGAATGCATCAGGGAAATCTGCGCGCGCGGTTATTCGGAAGAAATGGGCGCAAGAGAAATTTCACGAGTAATACGCAATGAAATAGTCAAGACTGCCGCAGAGCTTACAGTCTTCGGAACTCTTTCAAAAGGCGGAAGACTTATAGTTGACTTCAAGGACGGAAATTTTTTATTCACAGAAACTAATGATAAAAAATCTTGATATTGATCCGACATTTCCCGATCCGCTGAAAGCGCCTAAACACGGTCTGCTTGCCTTTGCCGGAGATCTTTCAGCCGAGAGATTAATTGAAGCATATTCATCGGGCATTTTCCCGTGGTTTGATGAGGATGATCCTATCCTCTGGCATTCACCCGACCCGAGATTTGTTCTTTTTCCGAACAAAATCAAAGTATCGAAAACTATGCGGCAGATCATTAACCGCAATATTTTTGAAGTTAGATATGATACGGCATTCGAAGATGTTATTTCTGCATGTGCGGATTCAAGAATCGAAGGGACATGGATCACGGATGACATGATTGAAGCCTATGTCAATCTTCACAGGCTTGGTTTTGCACATTCAGTTGAAGCATGGCAAGACGGCAGACTCGCAGGAGGCCTTTACGGTGTTTCAATCGGCAAAGCTTTTTTCGGCGAATCGATGTTCTCTAAAGAAAGCAATTCCTCAAAATTCGCATTGATCAGCCTGGCTCGCAAGCTTGAAAGCGAAAATTTTCTTTTTATTGATTCACAGGTTCACACAGATCACGTGGAAAGCATGGGCGGGGAATTTATTCCCCGCGCCGATTATATTTCTTTATTAAAAAAGGCAGTTAAAACACATCACGAATGGAATTCCTGAATTATTCAAGTCCGCTGACATTGAGCTCTTTGTCAAAAGAGACAACTG
>DAOMHE010000235.1:0-2970 GCA_035430785.1 Spirochaetota bacterium
TGGTGTTGCTCAGGATTTTAATGAAGCTGTAAAGTCGCGTGATCTTGAAAAAACTTTAGCATCAAGTAAAGAATGGCTGGTCGGCTACAGGAAATTTCGTGAGAAAATGGATATTCTTCTTAAATATCAAGATGACCAGTCAAAGATAATACTTGAGCATCAGAACCATGAATCTGAGGTTACTTCCAAAATTATATTGATCGCATGGGTTGTTTCAATTTTGATCGGCATCATAATAACAATTCTTCTTGCATATTCCGTAAAGAAACCTGTTCAGAAAGGTCTTATTTTTGCGCAGAAACTTTCAGAAGGAGATTTTAGAGAAAGAATTGAACTTGATCAAAAAGACGAGCTTGGTGTTCTTGCTAAAGCTTTAAATAAAACAGCGGATAATCTTGAGAAACTGATCGCGGATATTATTACCGCAGCGCAGAATCTTACTCAGGCTGTTAATGAAATATCGAGCGGAAATCAGAACCTTTCACAGCGAACAAGCGAACAGGCATCAAGTCTTGAAGAAATAGCTTCTACGATAGAAGAAACAACTGCAACAATTAATCAGAATGCGGATAATTCAACCCAGGCGGATAAGCTTTCAAAAACAACAACAACCGAAGCGGAAGACGGAGGCCGTGTTGTTTATGAAGCAGTTGCTGCGATCAATGATATCAGTGAATCAAGTAAGAAGATAGAAGATATAATAAATGTAATTAACGAAATTTCATTTCAGACAAATCTTCTTGCGCTTAATGCCGCAGTTGAAGCCGCAAGAGCCGGAGAGCAGGGCCGAGGTTTTGCTGTAGTTGCCGGTGAAGTGCGAAATCTCGCACAGAGATCAGGAACCGCTGCGAAAGAAATTGCTGAACTGATTAAAGATTCAAGAAATAAGGTTTCTAAAGGAACCGAGCTTGCTAATAAGAGCGGTGAAGCTTTGAAGATGATTGTCGAAAGCGTCAGAAGCGTCGGCAAATATGTCAGTGAAATAGCTGCGGCAAGTGAAGAGCAAAGACAGGGCGTGAGTCAGATAAATGTTGCCGTTGAAGAACTTGATTCGATGACTCAGCAGAATGCAGGGCTTGTTGAAGAAACAGCTTCAGCTTCAGAAGAAATGGCAAATCAGGCTCAGGAATTGCTTGCCATGATGGAAAAATTCAAGATCAGAGATGAGCTTAAGACTGAAACATATGCTGCAAAGCACAAGGAACTCCATCTCAAGTCTGCTCAGGTAAAAAAGACTGCGCCTGATGTAAAGAAAGATAAATCTCATGCTGATATATCAGACAAGAGAATGCAGGATAAAGCTCAGAAAGGAAGTATAGAAGAAATTCTTACAAACGAGGGATTTGAAGAGTTTTAAATATTTTTGGGAGTGAGTTATGTCAGAATCGGGAATTATTGAGATATTTCAGAACGAGGCCCGTGAGATTCTTGACAATATCGAGAATGATCTTGTTGTACTTGAAGAGACAAAATCAAGTGAAGTAGTAAACAGACTTTTCAGATATTATCATACTCTAAAAGGCAGTTCCGGTATTGCTGGTTTTACATCAATTAGCGAGTTCACTCACTCTCTGGAGTCGTGTCTTGATCTTGTCCGTTCCGGAAAAATTTCTATAACGGAAGATCTTATCAGCATTCTTCTTCAAAGTACAGACTGGATCAGAGGAACTCTTTTTGAAGGCGGAATCGGTGAAAAGTATGATACTATTAAGAATGATATTTTCACAAGATTAGAAATAATACGAAGCGGTGAGGCATTACCTGTTGCGGCTGTTGCTGATAAAATCAGATACTATAGAATAAAGGCGGCTTTTTCCGAAAATATTTTTGAATTCGGAATTGATCCGCTAATTGTAATGGAAGATCTTTTTGAAAGCGGCGAAGTTGTTGAAAATTTCGTGGACAGACGCAAACTTCAGGTGCTGTCAAAAATTGATCCGGAAAAATGCTATTTTTCATGGCGTGTTGTTGTAAAAACCGCAAAGTCAATAGATAAGATCAAAGAGGTTTTCCTTTTCGTTTTAGATAATAATGAAATTATAATTGAAGATATTACTTCCGAATATGTTGAAAATCTTGATGAAAAACGCGGTGAAAAAAAATTAGGCGATATTCTCGTTAATAAGGGTATTGTAACTGAAAGAGAACTTGAAGATGTTTTAAACGAACAGCAGAAAGAGAATAAAAAGATCGGCGAGATAATTGTCGAGAAAGGATTTGCCACTCCAAAAGATTTGAATACAGCTCTTGGGATTCAGGATGATATAAAGAAAAAAATCGAATCTAATACGGTTCGAGTCGATACCATGAAGCTTGATAATCTTATGAATCTACTCGGAGAGATTGTTATAGGTCAGGCCTCTTTAAACAGAATATCTGAAGCTCTCGATGAAGAACAGGGTTACAGACTTAAAAATGCTCTTTACGGTCTTGACCGCATAACTAGAGAGTTTCAGGAACAGATTATGTCAATACGGATGATTCCGATAGGTCCGACATTTGACCAATTTAAACGTTTTGTACGTGATATGTCAAAACAGATTGGAAAAGACATTCGTCTCGATATAAACGGCAAGGATACCGAGCTTGATAAAACAGTTATTGAGCGGATAAGCGATCCTCTTAAGCATATGATTAGAAATTCCATCGACCATGGAATTGAAACTTCCGAGGAAAGAATGAATTGCGGAAAAGATTCGCAAAGCGTAATTTCACTTAATGCTTATCATCAGGAAGGAAGTGTTTTCATCGAAATAAAAGATGACGGAAGAGGATTGAATTACGAAAAAATAAGAGCGAAAGCTATTGCAAAAAATATAATTTCGAAAGATGATGAAGTTTCGGAAGAAAAGCTGAAATCTTTTATATTCCTTCCTGCATTTTCAACATCAGATTCGGTTTCTGATCTTTCCGGTCGCGGAGTCGGAATGGATGTTGTAAAAAGCAATATTGATGCGCTCCGCGGAACTA
>DAOMHE010000236.1:0-2882 GCA_035430785.1 Spirochaetota bacterium
AAGAATAGGAATCACCGTTCTCGGCGGATTGCTCTTTCTTGTTTCAACAAAAATGAAAGATTGATGATGAAACCGGCGAAAGCCGGTTTTTATAATTCCAGTCTCTATGTACTTGACAAATTCTCCGATAGCTGTAAATAAAAAACATGAATTTCCTAAAATCCGCAGTCATATTTTCTATTATTTCGGTCTCAACAGCGGTTTCGCTTCATTCTGATTTTTCAGGTGATTTCGAAAACGCAAAATCTCATTTTAGGGAAGGTCTGACTCTTTTTAATAAAATGAATTATCTTGCAAGCGCTGAATATTTCAGAAAGGCCGTGACTGTATATCCGGAATATCATACGGCCAGAGAGTATTTGGCGCGTGCTTACCGCATGGCTGGTTATTCTGATGAAGCTATGAATGAATGGGAAAAGCTTTCCGACATTTCCGATTCGCCGTCAGTAAAAAACAAGATAGATGTTCTTTCGTTTCTATCTTCAGCTGATTTTTCTGAAAGAAATTTTACTGAAGAATTTAACAGTATAAGATCAGTCAAATCAAAAGAAGTTCCCGGCGGACGTTTTTCTTATCCGATGGACGCTGTATGCGACTCTGAAAAAAATCTGTATATAACTTCATTTACTTCCGGAAAAATCGCGAAGTTTGATCTTAATGGTAAATTTATCGATTCATATAAAAGTGTTTTCGGCGGAAAAATATACGGCATTGACTATTATAACGGACTTTTTATTTACACTGATTTCAAGAATGATTCAGCGGCTATAGTTGATTCTAATTTTAAAGTTAAAATGAAAATAGGTTCTTCCGGGAGCGGAGATGGTGAGTTTCATGGTCCGCAGGGTTGTGCATTTGATGATACCGGCAGTTTTTTCATTGTCGATTCTGAAAACCACAGAGTTCAGAAATTTTCCAAAGACGGTAAATTTGTATTTTCTTTCGGTAAGAACGGAGCTTATGAGGGCGAATTGAGCTCTCCGACAGATATAACAGTAATTGCCGATACTATTTATATAACTGATACCGGAAACCGGAGAATTGCCGTGTTTGATAAGTCCGGCAATTTTATAAAAAATATTTCAATTGATGGTTTTGATACTCCAAAAGGAATTTCCAATAATAACGGCAATCTTGTCATAAGCGATAATATCGCAGGTATTATTTTTTATAATCCTGTCACTGAAGAACACATCGCAATTAAAGAATTTGCTGATGATAAATCATTTGTAAGAGTTAATTCGGTATGCTTTGACCGTGATGGAGTAATGTATGCCCTTGACCATGCGGCAGAGACCGTCGAAGTTATGATTCCCCTGCGCAAACGCTATTCTAATCTTGATATTGAGATTTCTTCCATTGATACTTCCCGCTTTCCGTCTGTCGCTGTGTATTTGAATATCCGTAACCGCGACGGTTCTCCCGTATATTCACTTTCAAAAGAAAATTTCGTGGTCAAAGAAGACAATGCGCGGATGAAGAGTTTTTATACAGATTATTTTTCATCGGTTAAGAAAAGAGCTAAAACCGTTCTATGCGTTGACAGATCATCTTCAATGCAGCAGTATCATGAAGAGATATCATGGATCTCTGATATATTTTTACGAGAAATGAAGAAAGACGATAAACTTAAAGTTGTTTCGTTCAATTCAGATATTTCGGTATCAAATGACTTTGACTGGAGCAGGCTCCGCGCACTAAGAGCTCTCAGACAGAAAGATTATGATGAAGGCAAAAATATCGGAAAAGCTCTTTATAATTCAATCGATGATCTTATAGATGATGAACACAGACGTTCGGTGATTTTTATAACTGACGGAAAAACAGAAGATGATTCTTTTTCGAAATACAGCATTTCAAAGATAATCAATTATGCGAGAAATCATTTTGTTACCATAAATATAATAAGTTTTGAAACACCGTCTAATGAGATAAGAAATATTGCAGAAGCTACGGGCGGTAAACTGATTGCCGCCAACAGGCCTGATCTCGTCAAAAAGCTATATTCTGATATAAAAAATTCTGAAGAATACAGGTATGCTCTCGTTTATGATACATACAAAAGTTCAAAAAAATTCAAAAACTGGTGGTCGGATATCAGAATTGAAGTTGATGTGAACGGACAGAGCGGTACAGAATGGGGCGGCTATTTTGTGCCCTAGCTGTTAGTTACTATCAAGATTTTCCTTTATAAATTTTATCGCCTTATCCCATTGTTTTCCAGAACCGGTTTCATAACCCGAGTCAGGGTACACTTCAGCTGTTTTGTCAGCAATTATATGGTTGAAAAGGGCAAATGCAGCCTGAGCAGGATTCTGAGTATCTTTTAATCCGACGATCATCTGAATAGGAACTGATATTTTGTCTGCGAAATTGAGTGAGTCAAAATATGTAAGATTCTTTTTGACTGCAGTTTTATCCTTTTGAGATGCAATTCCTCTGTTAATTTCAGTGCTGATGTCGCTTTTTGAATGATTCTGGCTGAATGACAGATAGCAGAGAGCAGGCGCATCGATTGAAATAATTTTTATTCGTTTTGAATATGCCGTTGCGAATAAAGCGCATGCTGAACCGAGTCCTCTGCCTATGACAGCGATATTTGAACAGTTTATTTTTCTGTTAAGTCTCAAAAAATCAATCGATCTAAGTGCATCAAGATACAATCCTTTTAAATAATACCTGTTCTTATCGTGAATATTTTCAGCAAGAAAATTCGGAGTAAGAATTTCACCTTTTGTCTGGGGCTTTTCTGCCGGGTCGTGTTTTTCAATATGCTGATGATTTCTGAGTGTAATAAATAAATAAGAAAATGCAGTATCGAGTTTGAAATTATTGTAAAAATCTTTTGAGTTATAGTCGTGAAAAATGATAATTGGGAAAGA
>DAOMHE010000237.1:0-2879 GCA_035430785.1 Spirochaetota bacterium
CAGGAAGTCTGCTGAAGGGATTTACATAAAGATTAATTATGATAATGACGTAAAATCCGGAATTGTTATCGGAAGTGCTCAAGCTGCGAATGATTTAAGATCAGTTATTTCCGGTAAAAAGCTTCTTGCGGATTTTATTACGAAATATTCGTAATTATTCGATATACTCTTCGTCTTTCTTTCTTATAATAATTGATCCATTGTCGTTCAATGATTTCATTACCTCAACAATTTCACGACGGGCGGAATTGATTTCGGACATTCTTATAGCACCCATTCTGTTCATGTCGTTTATGACATCGGTTGCGCGGTTATTGCTCATGTTTCTTAGAATCTTAAATCTAATATCGTCCCCGGCGCCTTTGAGGGCAGTTGCAATAAGTGAATCATTATTCAGTTCGTCGATAAGCAGGCGTATTTCTTTATTTGTAAGAAGTGCGATATTGTCAAATGAGTATATTTTATCGCGAAGTTCCTGGGCTTCTTTGGGAAGTACAGTTTCGAGATGTGATATAATTTTAGCTTCGGCTGTCATGTCTATATGATTCATTATCATCGCAAGCCTTGATACGCCGCCTGCTTCAAGTTCAATATTTTTTTCGATAATGTCGTCATATTTCTTTTTGATAATTTTGATTATTCCGTAAATTGCTTCAGGTGAAACTTTGTTCATTTTTGCAAGTCTGACAGCTGTTTCCTTTGCTCTTTCTTTTGTAAAAAGCTTTATTATTTCACCTGCTTTTGCCGGTTTTATCTGAGACAATATGAGAGCTGTAGTCTGAGGATGCTCGTTTTCAAGAATTCCGTTAAGAATTTTAGGATCGGCGTCATGAAGAAATTTGATTTTTTCCTCGAGATCCATGCTTTCAACTTTGCTTAAAATCGCTTCAGCTTTATCGGCACCGAATGCTTCCAGAAGTGTATTCTTTGCGAATTCCTCGCCTCCGTATGACGCAGTCCTGTTTTTTCTAATCTCCAGAATAAATTCTCCGATGAGATCTTCCTTGTCTTCCGGTGACATCGATCTGATTTTAGCGACTTCTGACGTGAGTTTGATTATAGTTTCCTTGTCGAGATGCTTATAAATTTCACCTGCGGCATCCGGACCGATCGCCACAATAAGAGCCGCAGCTTTTTCAACAGAACTCATGTCTTCAAGTTTTTTCAAATTGCCGCTCCGCTTTTCGGCTGAATTACTTTTTGAGGACAAACTTCAGCGCATTTTCCGCAGTCGATACAGAGAGAGTAGTCAATCTGAGCTAAAAAATCTTTAAGATCGATTGCACTGTCAATTTTCGGATTGTCCTGAAAAACTATTTTGCAGGCTTTAGCAACGCAAAGATTGCAGGCAATACATCCCACCTTGCAGCCCTGACGCATCGTAGCGCCCTTTTCTTTGTTTGAGCATTTAACATAAACTTCTTTTTCTTTCTCAAGAAGAGATATTATATTTTTAGGGCATTCTTTGACGCATATTCCGCATCCCGTACACTTTTCGGGGTCGACAACAGGAAGGTGTTTTTCGCTCATAGTGATTGCATCAAAAGGGCATACCGCTGCACAGTCACCATAACCTATGCAGCCGAAAGAACAGACTTTTGGTCCGCCGTTAATCATTGCTGCAGCTTTACAGGTTTTAGGCCCGTTGTAGATATGTTTCGTAGTAGTTTTATCACTGCCGCCCTGGCAATGTATTCTTGCAGTAAGGGGCTTGGTTATCTTTTTTTCAATTCCCATAATTTCTGCTATCCTGTCGGATACCGCCTGGCCGCCTACGGGGCAGAGATTGACAGCGGCTTCTCCCTTTACAATTTTTGCAGCGTAAGCAGCGCAACCGGCTTCACCGCATGCTCCGCAGTTTACTCCGGGAAGAGCAGCTTCGATGAGTTCAGTTTTTTCATCTTTAGGCACATGAAGTTTCTTCTGAGCAAATGTCAGCAAAATTCCGAAGAAAGCGCCGAGAACGAGAAGAATTCCGGCTGCGAAGACAATTGTTAATGCGTTCATCAGTGACTCCTAAACATATCTGAGTTATTGGCGTAAAAGACTTGCCATAAATCAATAAATATTTTATAGTAATCGGTATATCTTATGATAAATATCGAACCTAAACTAAAAAACAGACTGGATGAAGCTGTCAAGAACAATGAAGAGATAGTTTTTGTGGCATATTCTCTTCTGGAGAAATTTGAATCCGGAATAAAATATGTAATAGGGCTTTCCCTTCCGGGCGGGATCAATGATGATCTCTTTTCTCCGATATTTACCTGCGTAAAAGAACTGACCACCAATGCAGTAAAGGCTAATATTAAAAAAGTTCTTATTAATGAAGGTATAATTAAAAATCCTTCCGATCTTGAAGAAACCGTTTCTAAAACAAAATCAGTACTTAATGAACGCGATATGCTCGAATATGCAATTAAAGCAAAATCTTACGGTTTAAGCGTGAGAATTTATATGAAAATAGAATCAGGAAGGCTGAAAGTCAGGGTTATAAATCCCGTTCCTTTGACTGATGCTCAGGACGAAAGAATTCAGAAGAAGATTAATACTGCAAAAAGATATGAATCGCTTGCTGAGTTTTATATTGATAACCCAGATCCATTTGCTGAAGGCATGGGGCTTGGTTTATCGCTTGTTGTGGTTATGCTTAAAGGCGCAATGATTAAAGATGCGGTCTTTGAAGTAACAAGTGATAAAGTATCAAAAACATACGCAACGCTTGAAATTCCTGTTTAAAATGATTAGTTGAAATAATCTATCGGGAATCAGTTATTGCTGTTTTTTTTCAACTGTAGCTTTTACGGTTGATCGTCTGATAGTATCGGTTGAAAAATTGTCCATTATAACGGGTTTTCTTCCGTCAAAAACTTCAAAAT
>DAOMHE010000238.1:0-2830 GCA_035430785.1 Spirochaetota bacterium
ACTTGCAGTAGAACTTGCTCAACAATGGGGTGGCGAGGTTATTTCTGCTGACTCACGTCAGGTCTTCAGACACATGGACATAGGGACCGGCAAAGATCTGGATGAATATAATTTATACAATATCAATTATCACATGATAGATGTCGTTTCACCAAATGATAAATTCTCTCTTCACGATTACATGTCTGGTTTTGAAAAGTCTTTTGAAAAAATCATCTCCCAAAAAAAATTGCCTGTGATTTGCGGCGGTACAGGTTTATATATTGAAGCACTGCTAAAGGGATTCAGTCTTTCTGATATACCTGAAGACGGTGAATATAGAAGCAAAATGAATTTATTGCCGAAAGAAATTCTCATAGAAAAGCTGTCAAAATATCCGGAAATATACAGTAAAACTGATTTATCTTCTAAAAAAAGAATAATACGTTCCCTTGAAATAGCAGAAAACGGGGGTAAATTCGGAAGCAATCAAAATGTATTCGTTAAAAATCCTCTAAATTTTTTAATATACTATCCCCGTGAAGAAATCAAAGCAAGAATCGAGAACCGTTTGAGAACCCGTATAGACAATGGAATGATTGAGGAAGGCAAAAAGCTTTTGCAAAACGGACTTGATTTAGAAAAGATGAAATCCTTCGGCATGGAATACAAAAGATTGGCTGAATACTTATCAGACGAAACAGACTACTCTACTTTCTTCAGCAATCTGCTAACAGATATATTCCGATTAGCCAAAAGACAAATGACATGGTTCAGAGGAATGAAAAGACGCGGAATTTCATACGTCGAAATTGACCTTTCACAAACATCTCAAGATGAAGCTGTTCAAATCATAACCTCAAAAATTTCCGAATAAAACAAGAGCGCCGGGATTCTCCCGGCGCTCTTGTTTTATTGCATCTTCAATGTCGAACTAAATATTACGCTGTCTGCTTTTTCCTGAAGTTATAAAACATACCTGCAATACCTAATACAAAAATTACGATTGCGATAATCTGTGCCTGAGTAAGAGAGAAAGCAACTTTAGGATTTACTCTTATAAATTCCACAGCAAAACGCGCAACAGCATTTAAAAGCATGTAGGTGAAAATCAAAGTACCCTTAGGAAGATCACGTTTTCTCAGATTAAGAAGAAAAGCACAAACAAGAAATGAGAAAAAAGATTCAAAAAGCGGTGTAGGAAACACTCCTATAGAAGTTGGAACGATTCCGTTAGGGTAACTTGTTGTAAAAATCGAGTCTGTTACTACTCCGAAGCATCCGTCACCTGAAACATGGCATCCTATTCTTCCTACTGCATATCCGAGTGCTAAAGCTGGTGCAACCATATCTGCTGTTTCAAGATATGATTCTTTGTATTTTTTCACCACAAAGTAACAAGCTGCAAAAGCAACAATAATTCCGCCATATACGGAAAGACCGTCACCCGACAGAATCATATCTTTAGGTGATGCAAAAAACTGCTCAAGGTTGTCAATAATATGAAAAAGTTTAGCACCTATTATTGCACTGGGTATTGCGACTATCAGAATAGTCGAAGCCATTTCATGATTCTTTCCTCTTAATTTCATTTCTCTCTCAAGAAGAAGAAAAGCAAGATAAAAAGCAAGTCCGAGCAAAACCCCGAACGTAGTTATTGTAAGCGCCTTGTACTGAAAAATTACAGGGAACATTAAAAAACTCCTTATTTAACAATTTACAAAACTTCAGAATTAATCTTATATTTTGTCAAGATTATTAAGATTTCATTGTGAACTGGGTTCGGAGTAGGTCCTGATATTGCTCTTCCGTTTAATTTTCTTGAATTTTTATACAGAAATCAAAAATGAATATAATCTTTGCATTAAAATTCTTGACATGTTCTACCATGCCTTTTTAGTGACGATATGAACAAGAGAATAAATCTATTCGGACGACTTCGTAACAACTCTACATCGCAGAGCGGTTTCGTGTTGCCTTGAATAATGAAAATTTTTAGCAAATGCGGGCCGTCTCTGAAAGAGTCGGCCTTTTTTATTTCAGCAGTTTAAAGGGGGAAAAATGAGTATAAACAATTACGCGAAAATGAAGCCCATTGAAAACAATGACCGTTCATGGCCTTCAGCACAAATCACTAAATCTCCGGTATGGTGCGCGGTAGACCTCCGTGACGGCAACCAGGCTCTTCCGAATCCAATGACTCCTGAGCAAAAACTGGAATACTTCAAACTGCTGTGCTCCATAGGATTTAAAGAGATCGAAATCGGTTTTCCTTCTGCATCAGAAGATGATTTCAACTTCTGCAGAAAGCTTATTGAAGAAAATATAATTCCTGACGATGTTGTTATATCGGTTCTGGTTCAATCGCGTTCGCATCTAATAACGCGTACCATAGAAGCTCTTAAAGGCGTCAAAAAGTGTGTAGTTCATGTATATATCGCAACCAGTGATCTCCATACACAATATGTTTTCGGACTAAAAAAAACTGATGTAATCGAAACAGCTCTTGAAGCTGTTAAACAGATTAAAAGCGAATCTGATGAATTTCTTAAAAATTCCGAAGTCGGCCTTGAATTTTCTCCGGAAGAATTTACCGATACCGACCTTGATTTCGCAGTAGATCTTTGCGGCAAGGTTATAGAAACATGGAACCCGAAACCTTCAGAAAAGGTAATTCTCAATCTCCCCATGACTGTTGAAAGAAGACTGCCGAACGAATACGCCGACATGATTGAAATTTTCATGAGGAAAAATAAATATCCCGAGAAATCAATCATCTCTCTTCACGCGCATAATGACATGGGATGCGCCGTGGCAGCGACAACTATGGCCTTGATGGCAGGTGCTCAAA
>DAOMHE010000239.1:0-2829 GCA_035430785.1 Spirochaetota bacterium
TACAATCGTAGACAGAACTTCACTGCCTGCTGCGAATTATTCTCAGCTTGGGACAGCAGCAACCGCAACTGTTACCATTTCTGGTTTACCGCCTTTAACTAATTATGATTTCATATTATCAGCTGTGGATGTCTTCGGACATGAAGTCGCATCAGCAAATAGACCAGCAGCAACTTATGCCACAACAGCATCTTCGACAGAAGTAACAATCTCTGACGGCATTACATCTTATACTACTTCAGATTTTGCTTCCGATCCGGTTCCATCAGTCATTCATCTTCGTGAAACATCCATAATTGTTACCGCAAAAATTATAACAGGCGGGAATTCTCCGGACAGCGTCAGTATAATCGCAGCAGACAACGCTTCAGACATTCAGCATGCAGTTGGAGCAAATGACGACATATTAAGTCTGCCGGCTATACAATATTACAGAATTCAAATGACAAAAACAACTCCGAACACATGGAAGGGTCAGATTCCTTCAACAAATCCGCTGATAGCCCTCGGAAACTCTGTGAGGTTTATAATTGAAACTGTTTATAACGGAGCACCGTCTTATACAGATGTTACTCAGGAAGCCGTACCGCCGGGAGATCACCAAGCTCATGAATGGCGTTTCTCAATAACAGAAATACCGAATTTTAACCCTTGGCCGGTTAAAATACTCAACAATGTCATAACAAAGAAAAATCCCGCAGCATATCCGGCTTATTACCTGACCGCCGATGCATATGTTACGATAACAGTTTATGACATAAAAGGCCGTCCGATTTCAACACTGCTCGAACGTTCATTCCGAAAATCAGGACGCAACATAAAAGAAAACGGATGGCGCGGCAAAAACAAAAAAGGTGCAAAAGTAGCTCCCGGACTTTATTATATCAGGATAAAAGCCGAGTCAGCAACAGGTGGCAAAACTTTGATCAATGAAGTAAAAAAGGTTGTTGTATCAGAATAATTTTTCTTTACTTTACTAAAATCAGGTTAAACATGTTATCAACTACACAAAGGAGAGCTTATGCTTAAAAAATTTTGTTTCATTTTGATATTACTTCCGTTTTTTTTAAATGCTGATGAATTTGAAAGAATTAAAATAGCCATAGTTCCGGCATCAAACGGTTCAGTCTATACCGCGATGGTTGAATCCGCGCTCGGTTCAGATAAACGTTTCGATTTCATAGATCCAAAAGCAATTCCCGGAATTCTTGATGAAATTGAAAAAAGACAGACCGGTATCACCGAGGAAGATGATACAGACAGGATAAAACTCAAAAACGTGGATTTTCTTGTATATTTTACGAATATATCTGTCACCAGCTCTTTTACACCTGCGGTTCCGGCAAAATATGATAAAAACGGTAAAAAAATATCAAACGAAGTCCCTGCTCAGTGGGAAGGGAAAGCAAGCGGAATCATAAAGGTTGTTCCAGTAAACGAAGGAGGAACAACCAACACATATACTGTTACCGGATACGGATCCGCTGATTCCCGGAATTCAGCTGAAGAAAGCGCAAAATCATCTATGGCATCCGAAGCAAGATCCTCGTTAAAATCCGCATTCCCGATTCAGTCAAAAATTACAGATATACAATCCTCTTCATTGAAACTGTTGAGAGGTACTTCATCCGGAATTCAAACAGGACAGAGATATCAGCTTTTCTCCCAAAAGAAAGTAACTGTCGGAGGAAAACAATACTCTGAAAATAAAAAAATCGGTTATGTCGAAATAGATGATGCTCAGGCCGAATACAGTTCTGCTGCAATTCTTTTCATGGATGATAATGCAGATTTAAGCAATGCCAAAGCAGTTGAAAAGTTATTTTACGGAATATCTCTTGAATTCGGCACATTTCTGCTCAGACCGAAAAAAGATGATTCGATGAAACGCAACATTGACCCGTTCGATCTGAAGTTCGGAATCGGTCTTTTTTTCGGCAATAAATTCCAGTTCGGATACGCAGTAAACGGCGGTTACAGCGACGGCATTTTTTCAATGTCTCCCGCAACACTTCACCTGAGATACAATGCCCACGTTTTCAGAAGATCCTATTTTGTTTTCGGTTTAAGCGGTGCTTTCCATATGGCATGGGACTCAGTTCACATCAGAACAGAATCTTCTGATTTCGGAGGAACTCTTGATGAGTTTGGAAGATATGAACTCGATGAAAAAACAACCATAACAGGAACAGCATTTTCCTTCACTCCATATATCGGCTGGAAATTTCTGCTTTCAGAATCCACCTATTTTCAGCTGACTGCAGGTTATGGATTTGCAACAGATTATAAATGGAAATTCTCAAAGAAAACTGACAGTGATGCAAAAAATACTCAATCTGAAGAGGAAAAAGCAAGTATTACAAGCTATAATGATTACATGAAAGAAAACAGACCGGCAGGCTTTGAAGTTTCTCTTTCTTTCGGAATTCAATTTTAAAGGGCCTAAAGCCCTTTTTTTAATTCTGACTTAAAAAAAGTTGACACTTTGCAAGCCTAATTTAACAAGTCTCAAACTATTAACAAATAATCGGTGGGTTATGCAATTTTCAGACAGAATTCTCCAAATTAAGCCTTCGCCTACTCTCGAAATCACTGCTTTAGCAAATGCAATGAAAGCAAAGGGAATAGACGTTATCGGCTTCGGATCGGGTGAGCCCGATTTCGACACTCCGCAGAACATCAAAAATGCTGCGATAAAGGCAATCGAATCCGGAAAAACCAAATACACTCCTGTAGGCGGTATTTCCGAACTTAAACAGGCAATTATTGAAAAATTTAAACGGGATAACAATCTGACCTATGCACCAAATGAAGTGATTGTCAACTCTG
>DAOMHE010000240.1:0-2772 GCA_035430785.1 Spirochaetota bacterium
GAATGGAGAAAAACTCTCGACTCTCGACGGAAGCGAACACAATCTCACAAAAGATGATATTGTTATCGCTGACAGCACAAAACCTATTGCACTTGCCGGAGTTATGGGAGGAGCAAACAGCGAGATCGATGATTCTACATCAGAAATAGTACTTGAGTCTGCGTGTTTCAACGCGGTAAATATTCGAAAAACCGCTCACCGTTTTGTATTAAGAACTGATGCTGCAATGCGTTTTGAAAAGTCGCTTGATCCGGAAATTACCGTACTTGCGATTAAGCGTTCGTACGATCTGATTAAACAGCTTATACCTGAGGCTGAATGTATTTCTCCTCTTGTGGATGTTTATGCGTCGCCGTTCAAGCCTGTAGAAGTAAACACATCCGCGTCTCACATCAGAAACATGCTTGGTGCAGAAATATCAGACGAAAGAATTGTTTCTATTTTAACTTCGCTTGATTATAAGGTTGAAAACAAGAATGGAAATCTGAAAGTTTCCGTTCCTTCATACCGTGCGACTAAGGATGTCGAAATAGAAGCTGATATCGTCGAAGAAATAGGGCGTATTTTCGGTTATGATAATATCACACCTGTTCCGCCGATGGTTGCCTGCGAAACTCCGGCGATTAATGAAAAACGTAAATTTGAACGTGCGGTAAAGAGCATACTTACCGGAACTCATAATATGATTGAAGTTTATAATTATTCATTTGTCGGTGAGGATATTCTAAATAAAACTCTCTGCAACGAGGACAAAGAGCTTCGTCTCAGGAATCCTCTTTCTGTTGAACATGACAGACTCCGCCGTTCGCTTGTTCCGTTTATAGTGTCCAACGCAGAATATAATCTCAGATTCAACAAAAAGTTTGCTATATATGAAATGGGCAGAGCTTACATCAAGAAAAGCAGAACCGACGCCGAACTGGCTATTGAGAATTACAGAATCGCGGGTGCTTACTGTGATGATGAAACTAATGAGACTTTTTATTCAGCAAAGAATGCCGTTGTAGATATGTTTGATCAGCTCACGCTTAAGAGCGCGCGCATAGTTCCGGCATCAAAAAATATTCCGCCGTATGCGCACCCTGCGCGCACCGCCGAAGTTTTAATAAATGGAAATTCGGCCGGTTTTATTTTCGGACTGCATCCCCAGGTAAAAAACAATTTTGGAATAAAAGCTTCTGTTTCGCTTTTTGACATTTCGCTTGATGCGATGTTTGAAGGCGCAAAAAAGAAAGTTCTGTTCTCGGAACTTCAGAAATTTCCGGACGTTCCGTTTGAGCTTTCTGTTATCTGCGATAAAACTGTATATGCTTCGGATATCGCGGATGTTATCCGTAATACAGACAAGAAAATGATAAAAAGTATCAGCGTTATTACTGTTTATGAGGGAAGTCCTATTCCTGAAGGCAGTAAATCGGTTTCATTTGAAATCGTTCTCGGCGCTGACGACAAGACGCTTTCTTCGCAGGAAATTGAAAAACTTCAAAACGGTATAATGGATGCTGTGAGGAAGAAGGGATATTCTATCAGATGATCTATTGATGTGTGCCGGTTCAAACCGGCACGCGAACTGCCTGATACTGCTTTTTTCATAGAAACAGGTTTCGATTAATATATTGACATGATAACATGCTGAAATTTAGTTCTCTTTATATCAATTTTTTATCTTGGGTATTTAAATGAGAAAATTCCAAAGCATAATAATCACAGGCGGGGCAGGTTTTATCGGTTCCAATCTAATTCGTTATATTTTTGAAAAGACCGATTATGAAGGAAAAATCATAAATCTGGACAAGCTTACTTATGCTGGGAACCCGTATAATCTGTCGGACATAGAATCGGCTTTCGGGGGAAAGCGCTATTTTTTCGAAAAGGCCGACATCTGCGACATGAGTTCAGTCAAAAACATAATGGAAAAATATTCAGTTGATGCGGTAATTCATCTTGCTGCTGAATCCCATGTTGACCGTTCAATTCATTCTCCTGAAGAATTTATACGCACAAATGTAATGGGAACTTTTTCACTTCTTGAAAGTGCACGCAATCTGTGGAAAGACAGAACCGATGTTCTTTTTCATCATGTTTCAACCGATGAGGTTTATGGATCTCTCGGAGATACCGGGTATTTTTATGAAGATACTCCATATGATCCGCGCTCGCCTTATTCATCATCAAAAGCTTCTTCCGACCATGTAGTAATGTCTTATTTTCATACTTATCATATGCCTGTTACCATGAGCAACTGCTCGAATAATTACGGTCCTTATCATTTTCCTGAAAAGCTAATACCGCTGATGATATCAAATATGCTGGAAGAAAAACCGCTTCCGGTTTACGGTGACGGAAAGAATGTTCGTGATTGGCTTTATGTAGAGGATCATGCTTCCGGTATCTGGTCAGTTGTGACTAAAGGCAAAATAGGCGAAAAGTACAATATCGGCGGTGAAAACGAGTGGGAAAATATCAAACTTGTAAATGTTCTCTGTGAGACAGTTTCTGAATTCTCATCTAAAGATAAAGATTATTATAAAAAACTTATAACTTACGTTAAGGACCGTCCTGGTCATGATAGACGCTATGCGATAAACTGCGACAAGATAAAGAAAGAACTCGGTTGGAAGCAAAGCGTAAATTTTGAAGAAGGTCTCAAAAAAACCGTCAAATGGTTTCTTGAAAACAAAGCATGGATAGAAAATGTTAAAAGCGGTTCTTACAAAGACTGGGTCAGCAAAAACTACGGAAACAGATAAAACCGTGTAGGTCTTATCTGTT
>DAOMHE010000241.1:0-2765 GCA_035430785.1 Spirochaetota bacterium
TCTAGTATTTTGAAAGTTCGTATAAGGCGGTTGTTGAGGGAAAGGATGGTAGTGTTCTTGGTGAAGGAACTGTTAAAATACTAGAATGAGGGAAAATAAATGGCTGTAGCATTAAAAATAAAAGAATCCATTGCATCATCGTCATGGATAAGAAAAATGTTCGAAGAAGGGATGCGTTTAAAACAGATTCACGGCGCTGATAATGTTTTTGATTTTTCAATAGGAAACCCTGACGCCCAGCCTCCGAAAAAGTTTTTTTCGCTTCTCAAAAGATTTGCCGAAGAAGCTGTTCCGGGTGCGAGCGGCTATATGCCTAACGCCGGATTTGCCGATGTAAGAAAAAAAATTGCAGTCAAGGCTTCCGCCGAGCAGGGGCTCGTTCTTAATGAAAATAACATTGTTATGACAGTCGGGGCAGCGGGCGGACTAAATGTTGTATTTAAGACTCTTCTGAATCCCGGCGATGAAGTGATTGTTCCTGCGCCGTATTTTGTTGAATATGCAGCGTATGTTTCGAATCACGGCGGAGTTTTGAAGACTGCTGAAACAAAGGAAGATTTCTCTCTTGATGTTGATTCAATCGCATCTTTAATCAACGAAAAAACTGCTGCAGTTCTGATCAATTCTCCTAACAATCCTACAGGCAAAATATATTCGCCGGAAGACATTGCAAGTCTTGCGCGTATTCTTTCAGAGAAGAGCAAACTCATAAACCGCGAAATATATTTAATTTCCGATGAGCCTTACCGTGAAATTGTTTATAAAAGCGCACATGTAGCTCCGGTTCTTTCGGCATATAATAATTCAATAGTTGTAACTTCATATTCGAAGACGCTTTCTCTTCCGGGTGAGCGTATCGGATATATCGCGTTCAATCCTGCATGCGATTCCGCTGAAGATCTTTTAGCAGGAATGATTATGGCAAACCGTACTTTGGGTTTTGTCAATGCTCCGGCATTGATGCAGCGAACTGTTGCTGAAATGACTTCTGAAAAAGTCGATGTTGCTCTGTATGAAAAACGAAAGGATATGCTTGTTGAAGTTCTCCGTTCGGCCGGATATGATTTTTTTGAACCGCAGGGTGCATTCTATATTTTTTGCAAAGCTCCCGGCGGAGATGATATTGCTTTTGTAAATAAACTTAAAGAGCATTTGATACTAGCCGTTCCCGGCAGCGGATTCGGAAAGAAAGGATATTTCAGACTTACATTCTGTGTAAGTGAAAAGACAATATCGAATTCTGCAGAGGCTTTTAAGAAATCAATAGAAGCATGACGCCATGCATACGCAAAAGGTGCTATTCTCCGAGAGTCGGAGGTCATCACAAGGCTACGCCTTATGAATCTTTTTTGCATGGATCGTGCTATAACATCAAAGATGCCCGCGAGGCGGGCAGACACAAAAGGTGTTTCACACCTTTTAAATCCGTTTGTCCATTTCTTTTGTTTGCCCAAAAGAAATGGACGAAAGAAAAGGGCACCGCTGCGCGGGGCTTGTCGGGCGAATTCCTCGCACCGGCTTTGCCGGATGCTTCGGTCGCCCGAGTTGAGTCCGACTTCGTCGGACTTTTTAATGGATTTTATCTCTCATTCATGTTTTGCTGAAGCATTAAGATGAATGAGATAAAGCCCTCTCCCGTGATTGACTATCTTTATTGGCTCCGCCAGTATATGTTTCATTTTGGAAGTGGGCATGTAGTTCTTAGTGTATCAATTGTTTTATTTTGAGTTTGACAATATAATAATGGCATCTACAAAGATTATATGAATATTGCAATTAAAGCATTTGCTTGAAAGAGGTATTATATTCAGGAAATACTCTGACACGCATCGAGTAAAATGGCTGGAAGATATGCGTATGTAAGCACGCATATAATAAACAATATCCTGAGTCGGCTTGATGATCTATGAGTTTCGTAAATTACGCCTGATAGTACTGTTTTATGCAGGGCATATGTCCCGATAAATAGGGATCAGTTCAACTTATGGTATATAAGGAAACGTCTGGAACGGTTTAGTATATATCAGCAGGTGCTATCATTTATGCATTGGTTAGAGAGCTTGTGAAATTACTATGGATTCGACTCCGAACCTTTTTCAATAAAAAACAATCAGCAGAATTTTAATCATGAATTATTTATTCTTGACACGCAGTAGATATATGTCTAGGTTTATATGTTATGAAATTAAATATGCTAAGGTGTATAATGAAACTGTTTAAAATGGGTTCTGTTTTAATAATTGTATTAGCTTCATTTTTAATAATGGCACAGAACAACTATTCAAAAAAAGACATCAAAGAGTATTCTTCGTTTATTAATCAATTTATTGCCGTTTATGCAGATGCTCTTGTTCCTTTAATCTCAACCTTCAAATCTGATACTGTTTCAGAAAATAAAATCACGGTAGCTCTTGATCAATTCGGTAAGAAGACAAATGCATATGCTACTGTATTTGCTGATGAAACAAAATATGTATTGATGCGTGATGAAAATCTTGTTGAATTATGGCCTAAGTTGAATATTGATGCCAAAAAAAAAGAGCTATTACTTGAAAGGATCGGATATCTGAAAGAAGCTATGTTTAATTATACACAAAAACACGATAAACAAATATTTGCTTCAGAGAAAGTAGTTAATAGTATAGAACAATTGCGTTGTTTTGTTGACACAATAGGATCTAATTATGAAGAAATAAAGGCTATTGAAGGTTTAATTCAGCTGAATGATTCGACCAATTTAGGGAATTCATCTTCAGCCCATGATA
>DAOMHE010000242.1:0-2752 GCA_035430785.1 Spirochaetota bacterium
AGACACAAAGATTCAATTTTTGAAACAATTTCATCAAAATTTATTTCGCGCATAATTCCTCTTGCAAAAAGAATGGGATATGTTAAAATATAGTCCAGAATTTTTTTGCAAGGATACCCATGGGCGGATACAGTTATAAAAATCTCCTCGACTACATTCTCGAACTCGAGGAAAATCCGGAATATATCGGAAAAATCGAAGAACAGTTCAGATGCCTGTTGACCGATTATTTCTTTAAAGATGAAGCCCGTGAAAAACCTATTGCTCTTTTTTTAAAAGGAATAGATATTCCTGCATCTATTTCTTCATGCGGATCGCTTCTCAAAGTATCTCCTGAACTGATAAAATCACTTACCGAAAATGATCTACCCGGCAATACATTAGCAGGTCAGATTATGATGTCGAAGCAGTACCTGAAGGTTTTTTATTCGAATCATCAGCCTGAATACAAAAAGCTACCGCCGGATGTTCAGCTAGAGCTTCTTGATGAAATAAAAGAAAAGAATGATGCAATCAGTTACGCGTTCATAAAAATGAACGATGACATAGAAGCTGACAAGAAGCGCAAAATCATCACCCTCGCCGCGCTTATAATCAGCAATATTCACAAGAAAACCGGCGTCCCTTACAATAAACTATCTGAGCCTGCAAACTCAATATTAAACTCTGCTATTTCAAACGGAAACACCATCTTCACCGGCAAGCCGCAGGATCTTACGGATATCGCCGATGACAGCAAAATCAAAAGTCTCATAAAAACCTTCTTTGTCATAAAACAACACAAAGATCTCGTCACATATTCCGATTTCTTCAAGTCCGAACTCAAACGCTATCAGAGAAGAGTAAAGATACGTTAAATCAATTAATGCCTTGACAAGTGAGCCATATAGAAAAAAGTTAGCCGAATTTAACTTTTTTGATATATTAGTCTCAGAGGCTTTTTATATGACAAAACTTTCAGAAGCTCAGATCGGAAAACATAAAGTGGTATCAATCGAAGGAGGAGCCTCGGTTAAGGACAAGCTTCTTTGTCAGGGAGTTCTTCCCGGCAAGGAAATTGCTGTTATAACCAGAAAAAACAACGGTCCCTGCGTAATAGAAGTCGGTTTAACTAAAATAATTATCGGCGGCGGAATGGCTGAAAAAATCATGGTAGAATAAATCACCGCGCCGTCATATAAGGCTGAAACAATATGAAGAAAATAGCCATAATCGGAAATCCTAACTGCGGAAAAACGACTATATTCAATGAACTGACCGGTGCGAGACAGATAATCGGAAACTGGCCGGGCGTAACGGTTGAAAGAAAAGAAGGCTTTTTAAACTTCGAAAATCAGAAAATTCAGGTTATAGATCTTCCGGGGATTTATTCTTTGTCCGCAAAATCCGATGACGAGAAAGTTTCCCTTGATTTCATTTTAAACGGCGGAACAGATCTATTTCTTAACATAATAGATGCATCCAATATTCAGAGAAATCTTTACCTGACAACTCAGCTCATCGAAATGAATATTCCCATGATAATCGTAATGAACCGCCACGATATTGCGATTAATCATAATTTGATAATAAACACGGAAGAATTTTCCAAGCATCTCAAGATTCCGGTAATCGCCGTAAATTCACACGACAAGGAAGATGTTTACAGACTCAAGAAGCTGATTTCGGAACATGCGGAAAAACCGGATACGGCAGCAGTTAAAATAGATTATCCTGATGAAATAGAAAACATCATATCCGAACTCGAAAAAGCTCTTGAATGCGGTCTTGACAGATGTTTTGAAAATAAAAGATGGGCGGCAATTAAGCTTCTCGAAAAGGATTTCTATGCGCTTTCGCGCTCAGGTTTCGACCAGAAAGAATATGACCATTTTCAGAAAAATATTTTCGCAATAGAAAAACTTCATAAGGAAACCACCGATATAATTATTGCGGATTACCGCTTCGGCTTCATCAAAGGACTCTATGAACATGCCGTAAAAAGAAAATCAGATAAACGCCAGAGAACCGAAATTATCGACAAGGCGGCACTTTCAGGAATTTTCGGTCTTCCTATATTTCTTTTTATCATGTATCTTGTTTTCAAATTTACCATCGATATCGGATCTTCTCTCATTTCTTTCTTCGACATCATTTCAGCTGCAATAATAACAAAGCCTCTTGAAATGCTTTCGGCATTTTTTTCTTTTCCGGATATCATTCAGACAATTCTTGTTTCGGGTGTCGGAGTCGGAATACAATCCGTAATGACATTTGTTCCGATAATTTTCTGCATGTTTTTATCTCTTTCCATACTCGAAGACTCCGGCTACATGGCACGAGCCGCATTTGTTATGGATAAGTTTATGCAGAAAATCGGTCTTCCGGGAAAATCATTTGTTCCGATGATCGTCGGCTTCGGCTGTTCAGTTCCGGCTGTAATGGCGAGCAGAACTCTTGAAAGCAGAAAAGACCGTATAGTAACAATATTTCTGATTCCGCTTATGAGCTGCGGAGCAAGGCTTCCCGTATATGCTCTTTTTGCCGCGGTATTTTTTCCTGAGAATGCTGCACTTGCCGTATTCTCGCTTTATGCTGTCGGAATTTTATTTGCAGTACTAACAGGATTTCTTTTTAAGAAAGCTGTTTACAAGAATGAAGTCTCCCATTTCGTAATGGAGCTTCCGGTTTATAATTTTCCGCGTCCTAAACACATTCTCATTCACACATGGAACCGCCTCAAAGTTTTTATGCTGAGCGCAGGAAAAGTAAT
>DAOMHE010000243.1:0-2745 GCA_035430785.1 Spirochaetota bacterium
CCAATGGACGCCGGTGTAATTGTTCAGAACGTCGGCACTGCTTTTGCCGTTTATCAGGCAGTCTGTTTCGGAAAACCATTAATTGAAAGATTTATTACGGTCACGGGTTCAATAGTAAAAAAACCCGGAAACTATAAGATTAAAATAGGTTCACTCATCTCCGATATTATCGAGGAATGCGGCGGTCTGACTGAAGAACCTGCAAAGATTCTTCTCGGCGGACCGATGTGCGGTTTTCCTCTTCCTTCAACTGATTATCCCGTTATAAAGGGAACAAACGGTGTTCTTTTTCTTTCTAAGAAGGAAGCAGGTAATGACAAATTTGATCCATGCATCAGATGCGGAAATTGCGTTCATATATGTCCTTGCGGACTGATGCCTTATGAATTGGGCAATGCCGTAGAAAAGGGGAAAACTGATTTCTATCAGTCTCTTAGTCCTCTTGACTGTATGCTTTGCGGATCTTGTGCTTATGTATGTCCTTCCAAACGTCCGCTCACGCATTTTATAAAAATTGCTCAGCAGTATGTAAGAAGCAAAAAATAACCGGAGCTTTCTATGGCCGATATTAAAGAACAAAATAAAATGATTCTCTCTTCCGCTCCCCATATAAGGGCGGGGCACTCTATACCTCATGTCATGTGGCTTGTAGTTTTTGCATTGATTCCGGCTGCATCATACGGCGTTTATCTTAACGGTCTTCGTGCTCTTTGGGTAATTATAACCTGTGTGGTATCTGCGGTTTTTGCTGAGTTTTTGATACGTGTCTTGCTGAAGCGTTCGGTAACAGTTCATAACGGTGCGGCAGTAATCACGGGGCTTCTTCTTGCCATGAATCTGTCTCCGGAATTTCCTCTGTGGATGGCGGCGCTCGGTTCATTCTTCGCAATTATAATAGTTAAAGAAATTTTCGGAGGTTTGGGTTTCAATATCTGGAATCCGGCTCTCGCGGCACGAGCTTTTTTGATGCTTTCGTGGCCGGGGCATATGACATCGAAGTGGCACCAGTTTTCAGACGGAAATGTACTCTCGGGTTCTGTTGTCAATACGGGGATTTCCGATCAGGCATTTACTATAATTACCGGTGCGACACCGCTTGGTGCGTTAAAGGAGGGCGCGGTAAAACTTGCCGAGTCCGGCCTTGATGTTTCGAGTCTGCATTCAGTATTATTTTCCAATTCCATGCTGAAGTCATTATTCTTCGGAGATGTCGGCGGATGTATCGGAGAAACATCTGTTTTATTTCTGCTGATAGGAGCTTTGATTCTTCTTGTTACCGGTGTTATTACATGGCATACTCCTGTTTCTTATATTCTTTCTTTTTCAACGGTAATTTTTTCTTTCTATTTTCTCACCGATTCTCCTGAGCCTGTAAGAGCTGTTCTTTTCCATTTGCTTTCCGGCGGTTTGATAATAGGCGCTTTTTTTATGGCGACAGATATGGTGACAAGTCCGGTTTCTAAAAAAGGAATGCTTATATTCGGAGCGGGCTGCGGTCTTATTGCAGCATCAATCAGACTCTTCGGCGGTTATCCGGAAGGTGTTTCATATTCAATACTTTTCATGAATACGCTTGTTCCTTTTATTGACCGTTATACAAAAAATAAAGTTTACGGCAGGAGGTAAGCATGAAATACTTTGTTAAACCGACACTTGTACTTGCTCTTCTTGCCGGTTTTGCCGGATTTCTTCTTGCATTCGTCAATTCTTCGACAAAGAACGTAATTGCTGAAATGGAGAAAGATAAAAGCAAACTGGCTCTAGCTGTGGCTCTGCCAGGTTTTACCATCCTTGAAGAAAAATCATTTAAAGATGATAAAGGCGAGTTTTTCTATCATACCGCTGAAATAAGTGAAAACGGAAAAACCGTCAAGGGTTATGCTTTTACTGCAGAAGGCAGCGGTTACAGCGGAATACTTCGAACAATGGTTGGATTTGATGAAAATTTTGTTATCCGCGGAATATGTATCATGAAACAGAGCGAAACCCCCGGCCTTGGTGCAAGATGTCAGGAGATCGCTTCAAAATATACTTTTGCTGATTTCATTACCGGTAATGCCGGAGATGATGAAACAAAGCCTTGGTTTGAAAAACAGTTCGAAGCACTTTCTCTTTCTAAAGAAATCAAAGTTGTAAAGAAAGGCGACTGGAATGAATCCATGCGAGATTCTCTTGTTTCGGCGAATGAGATTTCTGCAATTTCGGGAGCTACTGTGACGACAACTGCCGTCAGACGTTCCATTGAAGAAAGTTTCGCCAGAATGAAAGCTAATGTCGAAATGCTCCCTTCAGAAACAATACCTGCAGCAGAGGAAACTAATTCAGCGGAGGCTGTTCAATGAGTATGATTGCTGAATTTACAAAAGGAATATGGAAGCGCAATCCGATTCTTATAATCGGTATCGGAATATGTCCGACACTTGCAGTTTCAACATCCCTTTCTAACGCATTGTGGATGACTCTTGCAGCGACTTTTGTTCTTGTGTGTTCCAATATTCTTGTTTCAATGGTGAAAGGAATAACTCCTTCTCATATACGAATTCCAATATTTATAACAATCATCGCGACTTTTGTAATCATAGTAGAGCTGACATTAAAAGCATATCAGCCTTCTGTTTATTCCGCTCTGGGTATATTTATTCCCCTTATTGTTGTAAACTGTATTATCTTAGGACGAGCCGAGGAATTTGCATCGAAAAACGGGGTTTTTGCTTCAATACTCGACGGCCTCGGAATGGGTTTAGG
>DAOMHE010000244.1:0-2742 GCA_035430785.1 Spirochaetota bacterium
GCGGTCCTGCGATGCTCCGTTCTTCAGCAAAAAATTACCGTTCAGTAACGGTTATCACAGATCCGGCAGATTATTCAGCAGTTCTTTCCGAAATGAGTTCGAATTCCGGAGCAGTAAGCGTTGAAACAAATAAACGGCTGGCAGTCAAAGTTTATAAGCTTACAAGCGAATACGACGCAATGATTACCAATTATCTTTCAAAAAATTAAAACTCACTTAAATCCCGGTGCAAACCCGGGATTTTCTTTATTAATTTGACAAATTCGTTAAACTATTCTATAAATAATTCCGACAAGATATATAGGGATTTCTGTCATCTCACGGAGGATTAAATGTCTAAAAAAAGATTTTTGCTAATAATTGCAGTTCCCGTATTGATTTTAGCGGTATTTACGTCTATTTATGCCATGAAACCGAGTTTTGGCTGGAAATACATAGATATTCTCAAACTTTCAAGATATAACGAAGACAGAGTTGCTTTTCAGCATGTTGACGCTTTCTCTGGACCTTTCGCAGATGATTCAGTTGAATGTCTTCTTGTAATCCGCGACAGAAAAATGTACCTTTTCAAAGACGGATATGATGATGAATCAACAGTCAGACAGGAAAGACTTCTTCTCGATATGGAGAATAAACTTTATGATGATCAGGAAATGTGGAAAAATAAAATGAACGGTCTTCCTGACAGCGTTATAGTAACTGACAGAAGAATTGAATTAATGAAGTCTTTTGACGAAAAATTCGTAAATGACAACTTCGGCAATTATTATAAAACCGTTCGGGCTGCTTTTCTTAAAAGACATGTAGCTATTTTCAGCGAATTGATGCGAAACAGAAAAGATTCAGGTCTTCTTGTAAGCCGCAGTCCGATAGATAAAGAAATGTATCTCAATGCACCAGAACAGCCGACAAAATATTCGATAAATGCATCCGCAAAAACTATTGATGAAAAAACATATTACTGCGAAGATGCAGACGGTGACGGAATTACTGAAACATTTACCGTTAACCGCCCTGACGGTTTCAATTGGGGTTACAGATCTGGACCAAACATCATACACATCTATAAAACTAAAAACAAAGAAATTACTGATATCATAGGAAATCTTGCCAAATATTCTTATTACGGAACAGAAGAAGAAGAAAAAAGCATCATCAACACCCTTCCTAAGGAAGATGAAATCGTTGATATGATAAAGGATATTGTTCCTGACGAAAAGTTTTACAAATAAAAGTTAACAATAAAAAAGTCAGCGATTCCGCTGACTTTTTTATATCTTATTCAAATTCAAAAAAATATGCCAATTCCAATTTCTACTTGATATAATATATACTTCATTCAAGGATATCATGTCGGGGGAAAATGAATCCGGTTATTGCTAAAAACAGAGAAAATTTCTTAAAGTACAATCAGATAAAATTCGAACGTTTTCAGCAGCTTCTGCCGAATCAGAACGTACGGAGAACAATCAACCTGCTGCCGCTCTTATTATCCGTCAATCATCAAAAGGTTCCCGGTCATGTTTCGGGTGAATGCGCTATGGGAGTGTGCTCTGCCCTTATAGATGATGAAACAAAACGGTTTGCCGCAGGAAAATTTACCGGAGTTCAGTTTTCTATTTCAGTTTCAGATCCTTTCGTTCAAATGATTGCTGTTATCGGAAGTATCGGAACTATTGCATACAACAAAAAGTCGGACTTCGATTATTGGATCTGCGTTGATCCATCCCAGACTACACCGGAAAAATATTCAAATTTCAGAAAAAAAATTAATTTAATTCAAAAATGGCTCGAATCAGAAACCGGAGTATCCATTCACCTTTTTGTTAACGATGTCCGCGCACTCAAAAAAAATATCTTCGATGAAGACGAGGATGAAGCTTTCGGATCAACAATGGGTGCATTGTTAAAAGATGAGTTTTTCAGGAGCTCAATTATTACAAGCGGAAAGGTTCCGTTTTGGTGGGTTGTTCCGGTAACTGCAAAAAATGAGGAATATGATGCTCTTTATGCATCATTGCCTGATACAGAAAAAAAGAATGATTTTGTAGATATCGGAAACCTTTACAGAATATCCAAAGAGGATTTTCTGGGCGCCGCCCTTTTCCAAATGGTTAAATCACTTGGAAATCCGTTTAAATCAATATTGAAACTTGGAGTTCTTAATAAATATCTGTTTGATAATGCTAATGCTCCTCTTTTGAGCCAGAAAATCAAGTATCTTATCCAGCAAGGTAATTTTTCAAACACTATTCTCGATTCATATTTGATGATGTTCACTGAAGTTTCTGATTACTATAAAAGAAGCGGTGCGAACGACAACCTTTTACTAATATTAAAAATGAATTTGTATTTAAAAATCAGCCCGCAGCTTTCAAAATATATCGGAGTCAAAGGAATATCAAATATTCCGTACCGTGTCGCTGAAATGCTGCGTTATGCAAAACTCTGGCAATGGGATATTTCTTTTATCCGTGATCTGGATAATTTTGATAACTGGGACTTTAATAAAGTAATGAAATTCTGGGATCAGGTTCAGCGTTTCATGCTTTTGAGTTATCAGAAAATATCAAATGAATTTCCCAACATCGATTTAAGTAAAAAAATATCAGATTCGGATTTTAAACTTCTAAGAAGAAAAATCCGCAGTCATTATCTCAGATCAGAAGATAAAGTTGAACAATTTATATCTTTTAAAGAAACAGTTTCAGAATCACTTCTTTCAATAGAACCTGTAATGGA
>DAOMHE010000245.1:0-2738 GCA_035430785.1 Spirochaetota bacterium
CGTTACAGCATTACGGCGAATTGATAGAGGACGCCGTAAAAACCGAATGGAAAATCGCGCCTGAATGGAAACTCATCGCACAGATGCCTTTCGGAAAACCTTTGTCAGAACCGGGTGAAAAGAGTTTCGAAGATATATCTAAAAGAAGTTTGGTGTTTAAGTAAGATATAAAATCATCTTAAACCCCTCTTTAGTAAAGAGGGGTTTTTGCAACCAAATCAATAGATCATTTCTTAATAAAGAAATATTTCTATCTATAATCTCAATGCTTCAACAAAAGATAAGTGATAAAAAAGTACCTAATCATCAGCCAAAGGCTGATACCAAATAAGCTGAGCTTTCGCAATCCGCTGAAGGCGGTGCGAAAATCGAAGCGAAAAAAGCCGCGCGGCGATTGAGCGACAACTTTTCTTTGGTTACTTTCTTTTTTTGTAAAAAGAAAGTAACAGAACCGGGTAAAGGGCGTGGAACGCCCTTTGATATTATTGCATGACCCATGCAAAAAACGAATTCCAAAGGCGAAGCCTTTGGTTGTCTTCCGACACTCGAAAAACACCCCTTTAAAATCCCCCTAACAACTAGCAATAAATCATCATAATTTCAGAATTTTTTTGATATTTTCCGAAAAAATCATTCTTCACTTCGTATATATAATTGACATGTATCAGAAATTCAGATATTTTGAGGTGATCAATGAGTGTTGCAATGGAATTTACAAAAGAACAACTTGAACAGATAGGTTCGTACATCGAATCAAACTTCGACCGCTTCGGTGCAAAGAGCAATGTGATCCAAATGCGTCCATATGACATTCAGCTCATAGAACGGATGACCCGCATCGAAGAAGAATTAAAAACCCAGCGCGAATTATTCCTAAAACAGAACGAAACGATGCAGTTCGGCTTCACTCAGATGGACAAACGATTTGAACAAATTGACAAGCGGTTTGAACAAGTTGACAAGCGCTTTGAGCAAATGGACAAACGGTTTGAACAAGTTGACAAGCGCTTTGAGCAAATGGACAAACGGTTTGAATCTATGCAAAAGCAAATGGACGTTCGCTTTGATGTAATGCAGAAAAATATGGACAAACGCTTCGAATCAATGCAGAAACAGATGGACGTTCGCTTCGATGATGTGAACAAAAAATTCACCATGATGATGTGGATGACAAGCGCAGGCTTTACAATAATCGCAACTGTAATAACTCTTCTGACAATATTCGCGAGATAAGAAAATCTCCCCACAAAAATATTACGCGGTTACTGAGCGAAATGAACAAAACCAGTGGTTTTTCTTTGCGGTACTTTCTTTTTCTAAAAAAGAAAGTACCAAATTGTGATTGACCATTCATCAAATCTGTTTATTATTATACAGTTTTATATAATTATAAAATTAATTAACATAAGCATTTTCCGGTTCTATGTCTGGCAAATGCCGTGAGGTTTATCGATGAGAGTTATTTGCCCCTGCAAACACGGTTTATTTTCAGGAGTTTTTTATACATTAATAGTCGTATCGCTTTTCAGTCTGTCTTTTGAACTCAACGCAGGTTATTCGGGCTCACTTATCGGAAACCAGCTTCTGACAAAGGATGAAGGCACATTGTACGGCGGCGGAATAAACATCAGAAATGATTTTCCGAGAAAATTCGGCATCAGAAACACCTTCATCACTGCCGATCTTTTTGCCGCATCGAACAGAGAGAACAAGGGCGAATACAATGAAATAACACGTTTTTACGCGCCGTTTTCAGCCGGGCTCGAATACCGTTATCAGCTGTTACGGACAAATTTCCATATAGTGCCTTCGCTTTCAGCCGGATTAGCGTATTTTAAATTAATGAAGCCGAAAAAATTCGGTTATTTCTATGACTATTCGCAGACCGACACTCAAACCGGCATAACCCCTTATGCGGCGGCAAACGTTTCAATACTCTGGATCGCATCGCAGAAATATTTATTTTCAATTTCTGCGGGATACGAAAGTCCGTTGTTTTCGAGCAAGGCTTCCGGACTTAAAGGTTTTATGTTCACCGCATCAATAGGTTATAATTTCTCAGGGGCAAACAGAGGTCTTGGTTATGATTAAATCAATCACCGCGAAACTTTCCCTTCTTTTTCTTCTAATATCAATAACTACGTGCTATTATGAGAGAGATATCAATGAGGAGCTTGAGATATGTTTCAAGTTCACTGGTGGAATCTTTGCTATGTTTATTAGTATTTCGGAGCAAAGACAGATAACTTATAACAATTTAGATCAAAATCCATCATGGTCGCCGGACGGAAAAAGAATACTTTTTGAAAGAGCTGATAGCGGCAATACTATATATATAATCAATTCTGACAGGACAAACTTAAAGCAATTGTCTCATACTGAATCCTTTTATCCGACTTGGTCAGCAGACGGGGATAAGATTTACTACTACGAAATTAACGGCACTCACAGTATAGTCTACGCTAAACTTGACGGCACTATTATAAGCAGATATCCACTAACTGCTCCAATAAGCTCTTTTAGCCCTTCACCTGATGGTAAAAATATTTATTATTCAACAGGCTCTGCACTCCGTAAAATTGACATCGAGAAAGGATCTGATGATTATATAACAAATAATCCAAGTTATATATCAATTTCTCCTGACGGGAATAAAATTGCTTACATTAACGGAACCGATATACATATTTATAATATAGAAAATGACACCGGAATATTTTTAGTCGCTAATGGATCTT
>DAOMHE010000246.1:0-2732 GCA_035430785.1 Spirochaetota bacterium
GCATTTTTATGCCGAGATCAATTCTTGCTTTGGCCGACTACAGATTTTTCATCAAAGAAGTTATTGCTATCGCATTACTCTCCGGACTCATTTACCTATCGGCAAAATACGTTAAATATTTTTTCATCAGACTGACATTCAATCTTATTGCTTCAGCAATAGTTATTTTTTTCCTCTTGGTTAGAACCATTGATATTGTTTTTTCTATGATTTGGAAATCTCATTTTCAGATACCAATACTTTTTCTAAAAAATGATATGAACAATTTCTGGGATATTGTTTTATCTCTTCAGGGAATTCCTATTCTTCTATTCTTTATTATAGCAATTTTCTCCATTATGTTAATATTCAGAACAAAAAGTGCTCAGTCAAAAAATGTATTCGCGAAACGTCATATAAAAAAACTGATCTATGCGGCGATATCCATTTTTTTTCTTACCGGCGCTTCATTTTTTACACCGAACGGAGGCAATTCCATTTTTCCCGAAAAGGAATTTATAACGCAGTTATATTATTTTAAAAATTTCGGAAAAGACAATCTAGCACAGGAAGAGCTTGATCTCCTGAAAAAACACAAATTGATTACAAATGCATCCAATGAAAATCCGTTCTTAAAGAAGAATATTTTTACCGCAAAAATTGATTTCATGAATAATTCTAAACCGAATATTATTCTTATAACCGTTGAATCATTATCAGACATCTTTGTCAGCAAATATGATGACTTAATGCCTAATCTCCGGAATTTCAGAAAAAAATCTTTATCATTCAACAATTGCTTCAATTCGGCATATCCGACTAACAACGGTCTTTTTTCAGTTCTTGCATCACAGAAAACCGTATCAGGAGTTAAGCGCCCATACACTAAATCAGTTACCCAATATCTCAATGAAGCCGGTTATAATTCCTGTCTTGTTACATCAAGACATCTGTACGGCTTTGAATCTGATTATTCAGAATGCTTTAGTTTCGTGACAGACAAAAAACTCTCAGGAAGAATACTTCCAGGAGGAATAACATATTCTGATTCAATTTTATTCGACATAGCGGTTAATTATTTAGCATCAAACAAAAAGAATCCTTTCTTTCTTCACATAATGACAGAATCAACTCATCATCCATGGAAGATTGATTCCAAGCTTCCGAAATACCGTAACGATGAAAACAGAACTCTGACGGCATATTTTCAAACTGATCAGTCGTTAAAAATTCTTTTTGATTATTTAGATAATTCCGGATTAAAAGATAATACCATCGTCATTATAACAGCAGATCATGCAACACCTTTCGCAGAAGGGAATATTGTATCAAAAAATATCGACAAAATTCCGCTTATAATAAATTTTCCTGATAAACTCAATAAAACCGGCGAATCGGATATTCTCTGTACATATCTCGATGTTGCACCGACAATACTTCACCTATCCGGCATAAATGCTGAAAACAGTTTCGAAGGAGAATCTTTATTCTCGCCGAATCACAGTGAAGTACAGATTTCATTGCACCTCAATTTTGGGCTTGAAGTTAGAAAAAACGACAAAGTTATTAAATCCAGTTTTTTGAAATCAGATGAAAGTATATCAGATAAACCGCTTCTCATCGGAACAGAAATAAGCCAGAAATCGCTTTTTCTTTACATGAAATTAATGAGCAATCTGGATTGCTACGGAACACCGATGAAAATAAGAAGAAAAATGTAGCTGACTTTATTTACTTTTATATTTTTCAATTAAAGAAGTAAATCTCGGATTTTTTTTCAATTTTGCAAAACGCGGATCAGAGTCAATTTTGTCAAAATCCTTGAATCCAAGGGCAAATGATTTTTCAAGATAATTTAAGGCTCCTGCATGGTCACGTCCGCCTGCTTTTATGCAGGCAAGTTTAAAATACGGAATAGGATCAGAAGGATTTTTTGTCAAAGCTATTGTAAAACATCGCTGAGCAATTGAATAACCCCTCAAGTTCTGAAAAGCAATTCCCATATTCACATAAACATTGATTGTATGATCTTCTTTTATTGCCTTGCTGTAATAACTTATAGCTTCGCGATAACGGTTTTCCTCAACACATTGATCTCCAAGAAGTGCATATGCCGAAGCAGAATGATTTTCTCCCGGAACAAGAAGAAGTTTGACTATAGCTGAATTCTGATTTTTTACAGCATAATCCATAGCATTTTTTCCTGAATAATCTTTTAACTTCGAATCGGCACCGTTTTTAATCAAAACTTCAGCAGTTCGCCTGAAACCCTGTTCACATGCAAGCATTAAAGCAGTCCGTCCTGAACCGTCTCTCATATTCAGATCGGCTCCTTTTGAAGATAAAAGAGCAATCATTTTCAAATGCTTCGGAGAATCGGTAAGTGCTGAAAATACCGGACCGGATCCTCTTGAACTTTTACGGTTTACATCTGCGCCGTTAGAAATTAAAAAAGCGGCATCTGTTTCTGAACCCGATTCAACTGCGGCAATAAGAGGAGTTTTTCCGGTTGAATCATAAACATTAATATCAGCTCCTTTTTCAACCAGAAGCTTTATAATATCTGTATCTCCCTTCTTAATCGAAATCAGCAGCGGAGTTTCCCCGTTTTTTGTAAAAACATTTAATGAAACTTTTTTATCGAGAAGAGTTCTGACAATTGAAATTTTTGAATTTTCACAAGCTGCGATAAGAGCAGTTCTGCCCTTCTTGTCCTTAAAATCATAATCATCAATTTCAGAAAGAAGCTGTTC
>DAOMHE010000247.1:0-2710 GCA_035430785.1 Spirochaetota bacterium
ATCGGTGCATCCGAATGAGCACCGCCGTTTAGAATATTCGACATCGGCACGGGAAGTTCACATGCCGAAATTCCTCCGAGATATCTGTAAAGCGGCATTCCCATGCTGTCTGCTGCGGCTTTAGCAACAGCCATCGACACACCGAGAATAGCATTAGCGCCGAGTTTTTCTTTATTTTTTGTTCCGTCAAGCTTAAGAAGCTCCCTGTCAATTTCAATTTGATCAATAGCCGGCATTCCGCATAATGCATCGGCGATAATATTATTTACATTGTCAACTGCGGTCTGAACACCCCGTCCAAGATAACGTGATGTATCTCCGTCACGAAGTTCAACTGCCTCATGAGCACCGGTAGAAGCGCCGCTTGGAACTGCCGCACGTCCGAATCCGCCGGATGATAGCGAAACATCAACTTCAACGGTTGGATTTCCCCTCGAATCAAGAATTTCTCTTGCCTGAATATCTTCTATATACATAAATCCCCCCTCGTAATAATTGATATTTTTACCGCACGGCATTAAAAGCTTGATGTTTTATAATATATAACCTTAGTTGGAATAAATCAATTTTTTCCAATAATTGCAACAAAAATATTATTCTGCAGGAATCATGAATGGAATATAAAACTTCAGCAAAAATAGAAGAAGCTCTCGAATCAAGACGCTCGGGCAGAATGCCTGAAAGATTCCGTAAAAAATTCAAATTTTCACGCGTATTCATGATTGGAAACATAGTTCTTCTCGTAATCGTATTTGCTGTAGTTCTGAATTTTATGCGGGATAATCCTTATACATCCACCACATTTTATGTCGGCAATGTTCAGTATAGGTTTACAGCAAATATAAACAAAGACGGTGCTTTAAACGTTATAAGCACTCTGAAAGCAGACGAACCGGTTGAGGTTGAATTCGAAAACGGAATATCGGAAATACTTCTTTATGCGGAAGGAAAAGAAATTAAACGTTTCACATTCGGCAAGGACAAAACAGTTCTATCAATAGAATCCGGCGAAACGAAACTCTTTCAGTCCGAAATTACAAGAAACGAACTCGAATCCCTTCTCAAGGAAAACGGACTGATAAGCGATAAAAACAAATCAATCGTTTCTTTTATCAAACGTTTCACAAAAATGAAAGCCGTATTCATAATAAAAAAGAAAGAGCCGGTTAAAGCCGAACTCGAATTTACTGCGGGAGTTTAATATGAGACCTGAATGGAATGATTACTTTATGAAAATAGCAGAAGATGTGGCTACCCGTTCTACATGCGTACGAAGAAGTGTAGGAGCCGTAATAGTCAAGGATAAGAGAATTTTAACCACAGGCTATAACGGTGTTCCTAAAGGAATTACACATTGCACTGAGGAAACCTGCATAAGAAAACTTTATAACATCCCGTCTGGCGAAAAACATGAACTTTGCAGAGGGCTTCATGCCGAACAGAATGCGATAATTCAGGCATCATATCACGGAGTATCAATAAAAGACGCCGATATTTATGTAACACATCAGCCATGCGTCATTTGCACAAAAATGCTTATCAATAGCGGAATAACTCATTTCTTTGTAAAAAATCCGTACAATGATCCTCTGGCATCAGAGATGGCAAAAGAAGCCGGAATTGAAATAACAATCATTCCCTGAACGAATGTTCTGCCGGAAGTTTCAGAACGAATGACGTGCCTTTCCCCTTGACGCTGTAGCAGTGAATTGAACCGAGCAGAGTCTTAGTTACAAGGTTGTAAACGATATTGAGGCCGAGTCCGGTTCCCCCCTGTCCTCTCCTTGTTGTATAAAACGGTTCAAAAATTCTGTCTATTTTATCCTCATCAATTCCTTTTCCATTATCAGACAGTGTTAAAATCACATATCCATTAAGCTCAACGATATTAATTCTGATAAGTCCTTTGAAATTTTTATCGAAGGCGTGTATAATCGAATTCATCACAAGATTAACTATAATCTGCGAAAACGCTCCGGGAAAACTTTCAATTTCAATTTCATCAGCTGCATCATATTCGATTACATGCGGCAGATTTTTAATTTTGGGTTTCAGACTTATCAGTACTTCTGAAATATATTCCTTCAGCTCAAATCGTCTTTTTTCCCATGTAGCCCTGTCAGCGGCAATCCGTTTGAAACTCTGAACAAGCTCAGAAGCCTTCGTCAGATTCAAATATATTATTTCAGCGGTTTCTGCGCTTTCGAGAATATAATTCGACAAAGCTGTTTTAGTCAGACTTGAAGATTCAAATGATTTAATTACGTTTTTAGTCAAAGAATTAAGATGAGTCACTGCAGTTATACAGATTCCGACCGGCGTATTGATTTCATGTGAAACTCCGGCGACGAGTTCACCGAGTGAAGCCATTTTCTCGGCCTGAATTAGCTCTTTTGATCTGATATTGACGGTTTCTTCGAGATCAGCATTTTGCTGCTGGAGCCGCTCAAATGCTTTTTTAAGTCTGAGAACCATAAAATTAAATCCCATTGCAAGACGGGCAATTTCATCTGTTTTTTTAACATCATATGCTTTCATATCGCCCAGAGAGATTTCCCTTACAAAATGATTGATGGATTCTACAGGCTTTGTAACCATAAATCTGAAAGCAATTGCAATACAAACGAGAATAAATCCGCCTGTAATAAGAATTCCTAAAATCATATTTTTAAGATACGAATCGTTTGATCTTTTAAATGAATAATCAGAA
>DAOMHE010000248.1:0-2665 GCA_035430785.1 Spirochaetota bacterium
TTATCCGCTTTAAGGATCACCCTGAAAAACGCATGGAATCAGTTTTTGAAAAATTGATTTTTATCGCCGGTGTTAAATTAAACCAAAATCCGGTTGTTAAACTTTTTGCAGAAATGTTCACGCGTGTTGTAATTTTTCCGATCAGAGGTCTTTCAAAAATTTCCGGTGAAGAATTTGATCTTGCTAAAAAGATTAATCTCAGAGCAACAAAACACATCATGGAATTAAAAAATAAAGGTAATATTTTCGTTCTCTACCCTGCAGGCACGAGAAGACGTGACTGGGATGCCGATTCAATGAAAGGAATGAAGGAAACCATGGCATATCTCAGCATCTTTGATTATTTCTGCTGCTGCTCAATAAACGGAAATAATATGATACCTCAGGAACATGAAGACATGACAAAAGAAGCTTATGAAGAAGATGTCATAATATTCAGTATCGGAGAAGTAACCAAGACATCCGATTTTGTTAAGGAAATCTCAGAAAAACATCCTGATGCAAAAGACAAAGATGAAATGCGCCAGCATCAGGTTGATGAAATCATGAACCGCATCGAAACGCTTCATACCAAAGGAAAACTAATCAGGGAAAAAGCCCTTCAGTCATAATCCGAACAGACATGCCGCTTTTTTTGATAATATTAAAATTAATGGAAGTATAAAAATAAAAAAAGCGGCTGTATTGATAGCAAATATACGGCATGACAACTCGGGACTGATATTATAAAGAACAAGAGTCACAACTGAAAATACCGCGCACGGCATTAAAGATTCGACCATTATAACATAGCCGGCATATCCCCCGATTCCGATTAATAAAATCGCAGAGATTACCGCAGCCGGAACAAGTATAAATTTTATTATAAATTCCGATGCATGAATAAACTTTTCAGCGCTGCCTCTTTTGAATTCAAAAACCATTCCGAGAGAATAGAAATATCCTGCAACAAGGATACAAACCATTATATCAAGCAATGGAATACTGATTTGCGGGCGGGCAAAATAATGCCGTACTGTTGCTCCTGCAAGAAAACCTAATATTGGAAAATTATTTATTCTCAATATTCCTCGTAAAAATACAGATAATTTAAGTTTTTCACCGCGCTCACGGACATAACAAAGCGGAAATATGAGAAAATAAATCAGGCAGGCAAGACCCAGCGAGCAGAAATAAGAATATGCCAAAGCTTTTTCACCTGCTGTCAAAAAACATACAAAGCCTCCCATCGTAAATCCTGTATTAGACATGACCGAAGTCAGAACAAAGGCAAAAGAATCATCTCCTTTAAGTCTGAGTATTCTTACAAATATTTTTCCGAATATATAACCGCATAGAGCTATAAAAAAAGCCGCTGAAAAAATCCATAGAGCTGTTTTATCTACATCAATTCCCCATATAGAATAAAAAATTACTACAGGTTCGAGAAATACAAGATTGAAGAGAATAATCTTTCGTCTGAATTGCTCGTACGACTTAATCCGGCATCTGAAATAATAACCTGCTATAAATGGAAGAATGGATACAGCCTGAAGAAAGGCATATTTAGCTACAATATTCAAAAATCCTCTCTAGGTTCAATATAACACTGAATTAACTAATTAATTTTCATTAATTACAACTTTATAAAAGTTCCATCGTTTTTCAAAACTTCAATATTATTTATATCAGCATCAAATTCAAAACTGTCTATCCAGCCTGATTTTGTTTTGCGATACCACTTTTTTCTTTCTGCAGATTTTCTGTAATAATTGATATTATCATAATCTTCATCAGAGTTTTTCATCGCCCGAATTCTGTTTATCATTCTCGCGCATTTCATCGCGGAGGCAACATCTTCTCGCGAATCATTAAAAAACTTATACAACACACTTCCCCTCAGAAATTCTCTATCATCCGGCGCAACTTCATCAAAGTAATTAATTCCCAGCACAGAATAAAGCGGAGAAATTCCTATAGTCACAGGAAGTTTTGCGAGTTCACGGATATCCCGGAATAAAGACTTCGCACTTCCGCCCTTCAGCCCGGCAATAAGGTATACAATCGTTTCTACACGTCCGTTTATAATCCCAAGAACTTCTTTAATCGAATCAAGCCCGAATGGCCTGTTGGATTCTCGAATTGCTTGTTTATCTGATGACACAAGAGAGAGATTAAATTCGATAAATCCGCTTTCAATACACTTTTCCGCAAACGGAACCAAATCATTCGCGCTCATTCCGTTCATCGCGGCAAATCTCATTCCCTTATCTGCATACTTCCGGATAATACACAAAAGTTCGGAAGCATATACCTTATCGAAAAAAACAGAATCGTCTTCTATATCCACTATTTCAATTCCGAGATCAAAAAGATACTTTAACTCTTCATCTACCGACTTAATATTTCTAAAAGAAAAATTTCCGTTCCGGTGAACAGAACAAAATGCACACTTGTTTCGGCATCCCCTGCTCAAAATAATTTTTGCAATACGCCTTCCTCTGAAACGATAATCTCCTGTTCGTTCCGGATAATAATCCGGTATTACATAATCAAACGGCTTGTTTGCGATAATTACATCATTTTTCCTGTATATCAATCCTGGTATTTCAGCAGGATCGCCATCGCCGCATAAATACCTCATAAGTCCTGTGCAATCAGAAGGAAAATCTCCCTGAATAAGATA
>DAOMHE010000249.1:0-2661 GCA_035430785.1 Spirochaetota bacterium
AATTCCGATTAGAAAGAGGAGATAAGAGATGATTGATTTAATAAAGAATGAAAAGTCTTCTGTCTTAAAACTGGATGTTCCTCTGGATTCAAAAGTATCTCCGGTATTTGAGGAAAAGATCAACGAAATGATTTCATCCGGTGAACGTGTTGTTGTAGCTGATTTTTCAGATTCATCTTTTGTTTCATCTTCCGGAATAGGCTCTCTTCTTTTCGCGCATAAAAAATTGTCATCCCTCGGAGGAAGACTTTTTCTTTATAATTTGAATTCTGAAATTACTGAAATCTTGAGAATTATAGGTGTATACAATTCACTTTTTATAATTACATCAATATCTCAGGCTGAAAACTCGCCGTTTTCGTTTGAGTTTAAATCAGAATCGTCAAAAAAAGAAGTTCATCAGATATCTGCAGTTGATGGTAAGTATTCTGATACTTTACAGGAAATGCCGCCTTTTCCGGAACCTCTTGTTGTGGAATGCGCCAGCTGTTCTAGTTTTACAAGGGTACACCGTCCGGGAGATTACATTTGTCCATCATGCCATACGGAATTTTCTGTTGAGGGTGACGGAACCGTTATTTTCTGATAACACCGGAAATCTGGGAGAATAACAGCTTAAAGACGCACTTTTTAAATGGTTGACTTACAGGATTTATCTCCGTAGATTATCCTAATTGATGGGAGATAGTCAATGAAGGTTATTCACGTACTTAAAAAAATAGAAGCACTCGATCAGGATATCAAGGAACTTAGAAAACTTGAGAAATCCCTTGAACGCAATAAAGCATTCACCGCGCCGATTTTTATGACAATTGAAAAGCAGATCAATATTCTTCTTGCTGATAGAATTAAGATGCTTGAGCTCGATATCAAAAATCCACCTCAGTCACTTTTGAATGATATTGAAGAGGAACCGGCTGTTGAGGAAGAAGCACCGGCTGCTCTTTCTTTCAATAAAGCGCCTAAGAAACAGAATAAACCGGCGCAGGCAAAGACTGCTGTTAAATCCAAAAAAGAATCCAAAACAGAGAAGCAAGATTCCTTCGATGATGATATGGATGATATTCCAGTTCCTATGATGACTCAGGATGTTATTGATAAAAAATTTAATGAAATAAACAAAGAAAATCCAAAGCCTGTAACGGCTTCTAAAAATAATGATGATGAGGATACCTCGGTTAAGCTTCTTGATATAGCTCTTGAAAAGGGAACACTTGACAAAGGGACTGTTCAGCATGAAAAGGAAAAAAGAAGAATACGTTTTTTCAGAGATAATTTCCCAGGTGGTGAGTATTAAATACCGCTTTTGGTGAATTTATCTACGTTCATTTCGATAGAAAACTTATCAGCAAAAAATGTTGATGTTGTAATCTGATTCTCTGATTCTATCCCCGTATAATCAATATCGCAGATAAGATTGCTTATTTTTGATCCTGAAATCTTAAGAGCTTGAATTTTATCTGCGACCGAATACATCTGATCAGCTTCCATTAGACCGGATTCAATACCATCAGGAAATTTGATGCTGTAGAAAGGTTCATTCCCCATCTTTTTGTTGATTAATACCGAGTAAGCCGAATTTTTAGAATATTTCCCGAAATACAGATTCGAAGTATTTTCGGTTTTATCAACGAAAGTTATTTTACCAAGTCTGTCACGAGTGATCATTTTCACATTCATTGCATCAGATCTGATCGGTGTAAATTTATTTAATCCGCGGACCTTTTCTAATGTATTTTTTGAGAAAATGAAAAGCTGAGCAAGAAAATTTTCCTCAAGTGATTTTGGTTTTATAAAAATAAAAAGATTTCCAACTTCATTAACAACATAAGCGAAAATGAAATCCGATTTAATCTCATAAAAAATAGATATTGTCTGAGGTGCTGCATTCTGATATGCAAGATCAAGAGAATCCAGTCCGCTTTCTTCAGAATTATAGAATTTGTAAGATGCTGCTTTTCCCGGCTTCAGAGTTATTGCAGAAAATAATCTCATCATGTTCGGATGAAGTTCTGCCTCAACCTGATTTCCGTCGCGCAGAATCAGTACGTAGCTTATTCCGGCTTTGGACACGAATCTGAGCGGTTTATCTTCAGGAGAACTGACAATAAAGTTGTAGCTGTCCTTATATAAAAGCATGATATCTTTGTACGGCTTTTTGTGTGTTTCGGGAGCACTGAAAGAACAAAACTCATCGAAGCCCTTTTTCATCATTATACCGTCTCTGACAATAGAAACGAGAATTGTACCTATTCCAATGTCAAAGGGATATTCTTTAACGAATGATTCGCCCCATGATGTGTGCATTATATGATGAAGAGTCTTTATTGAATCACTTGATTCGAGTCCGAAATCCATTACGATGAAGTTAAGAGTAGAAAACATTTCTTTAAGAATGAATTTGTTTTTTATCTTCATCCTCTCTTCAGTAAAAAAATCCGAGAGAGTATTCATGAAATCAACAGAACTGTTCTTGCTGAATCTTTGATATCCGCTTTCAACATTGATCCTAGAATAACGTGGGTCGTAAATTTTATTTAATACTGCCCACGCTGCAAGATTGATAAGATTTTTTTCAGTTTTAAGAAGAACATTTGTTGATGAACCTGATTCGTTTACTACCTTTTTAAAAAGTTTCCAGCCGCTTGACTTAATACCGTC
>DAOMHE010000250.1:0-2596 GCA_035430785.1 Spirochaetota bacterium
TGCCGATACATCGGGATTTATGCAGACTGATGAATTCGCCACACTGGTGAAAAATCTCTATTTGTCCATTCCGCGTTTTAATACCGGCGAAACAATTATGAGCGTTCATTGTCACAATGATTTCGGTCTTGCAGTTGCAAATACTCTTGCAGGTGTTTATAATGGGGCAGCTCAGGTAGAAACAACTATCGGCGGAGTCGGCGAGAGATCCGGAAATGCACAGTTCGAAGCTGTGTTTGCCGCGCTTGAAGAAAGACGGGATTATTATAACGCGGAAACTTCAATAGTGAAAGGTGCGGTTGCCGAAGTATGTTCTATTTTCCGAAAACATTTCTCCGGTTCTGTTTCTGATTCCATGCCGCTTTCAGGAAGAAACTCATTTCTTCATTCATCAGGAATTCATCAGAAAGCTCTAATAAAGTCTAAGAATTCATATTCGATTATAAATCCCGAAGATTACGGTTTTGATAAAGACAGATTTTCTTTAACTGTTTTTTCAGGTTCAGGAGCTTTTGTTTTTTACCTAAAGGAACTTTGCGGATTGGAAATTAGTGAGGAGACTGCATCAATATATCTTTCTGAATTAAAAAATGAATATCATTCAAAGGGAGCAATCAGCACGACTGATGTTTTGAGTTATGTTTACAAGAAGGGAATATTTACCGGAGAATTATGGTTTCTTTCTTCGATTAAATCATATGAAGACAATGTGTCCGGTGAGGTTTTAGTTGAAGTAGAACTAAATTCGATAAAAAAATCAATACTTAAATGCGCGGCTTCCGGTAATGATTTTGCGGAGGTATCTGCGAAAATTATAAAAGATTTATTTAATGAAGAAATAGAAATAATTCAGGTGCAGACATATTCGTTCGGTTCACCGGGCAGTATTAAATATAAATGTAATCTCAAAGCGTCATTTGCAGGTAAAATATTCAGTTCATCTAATGTCGCCGGAAGATTTTCAGAATCTGTTTTCAACGCTTTTCTTGATATTCATAACCAGATCGGAGGATGCAATGCGTGAAGTGGTAGTAGAAAAAGCTGTTTTAGGTGATGCTCCGCTGCTTGCTGAAATGATAATAAAGCTTTTTGATATTGAAAAGGATTTTAAATCGGATATAGCGAATCAGATAAACGGAATTGTAATGCTCATTGAAAAAGACCAGGCTGTTGTTTTAAAAGCGGTATCCGGTGATAAAATAATCGGAATGGTTACCGGTCAGCTGGTCGTTTCAACCGCTTCGGGAGGATACTCCGTTTTGCTTGAAGATCTTTTCGTAGATACTGATTTCCGTCTCGGCGGCGTCGGCAAAGCACTTCTGAAAAATTTAGTAACCTGGGCAAACCAAAACGGAGCATTAAGAATCCAGCTTGTCGCAGACGAAACAAATTCTTCTGCTGAATCATTTTATACTGCAATGGGATTTTCTCCCAGCCGCATGACGGGTTGGTATCAGTATCTTTAAATGCCCGAAAGAGCAGTTTCCTGCAGGTATTGCAGTATTCTGTTAAATCAAAGTTAATTTGTTGTTATACGGGGCCGTTTTTTCTATTTTTTCTTTATGATTTGTAATCATTTTTGTTACTTGTCCCAAGAGGACAATATGGCACAGCAAAGCAAAAACAAGGAAATCAACGAGCTCAGTCTTCTGTTTGATATCAGCCGCAAGCTGAACGAAACCATGGATATCAAAAGTCTCATCCGTCCTGTTCTTGAGATGATGGCGGAAAAGCTCGAAATGATGCGCGGTACTGTTACAATTCTCAATAGAAAAACAGGCGAGTTGTTCATAGAAGAAGCATACGGCCTTTCGGATGATGAAAGGGAAAAAGGTAAATACAAAATCGGAGAAGGAGTCACCGGAAAGGTTTTTGATACTGGAAAGCCGGTTGTAATTCCCAGGATTTCTGACGAGCCGCTGTTTCTGGATAAAACCGGATCGCGCAAAAAACTCAATAAATCGGACATTACTTTTATATGCGTTCCCGTTATAGCTGACAATGAAGTTATCGGAACTCTTTCTGCAGACAGGCTCTTCAGCGACAGTGTTGCCCTGGATGAAGATTTAAGGCTGTTAACAATAATAGCCTCTATTATTTCGCAGGGTGTCAGACTTCGGCAGATTGCCGGCGAAGAAATGGACAAGCTCAAAGATGAAAACATGCGTCTTACCGACCAGCTCCGCGAAAAACACGGCATGGGAAATATAATCGGCAACTCGAAAATCATGCAGGGGGTTTATTCCTTAATTGAAAAAGTTGCCTCAACGAATACAACCGTTCTTATTCTCGGTGAAAGCGGTGTCGGAAAGGAAAAGTACGCTAATGCTATTCATTTTAATTCAAACCGTGCCAATGCACCTCTTATAAAAGTTAACTGTGCGGCTTTGCCTGAATCGCTGATTGAAAGCGAACTTTTCGGTCACGAGAAAGGATCTTTTACGGGAGCTTTGAGTACCAGAAAAGGCCGCTTCGAACTTGCCGATAATGGAACTATTTTTCTTGATGAAGTAGGCGAACTTCCTTTTTCGGTTCAGGTTAAGCTCTTACGTGTAATACAGGAACGTGAGTTTGAAAGAGTCGGCGGAAGTGATAC
>DAOMHE010000251.1:0-2537 GCA_035430785.1 Spirochaetota bacterium
GGGATGGGATTACAAAAGGGTAAGGGCTGGCGACTGAAGCCCTTACCCTTTTGATCTTCTGCATGAGACCATGCGAAACCGAGTAAAGGGCGTGAAACGCCCTTTGATATTATTGCATAATCTATGCAAACAAGGATTCCAAAGGCAAAGCCCTTTGAAAACCCTGCGTAGCATTACTTTTATTTCTTCCCGAAAATTCCCTTAACAGTTTCAAGAATATCAGGCGGAATCATTATAAACTTTGCATTCTGTGATTCACTGATTTTAGTGAGACCTTTTACATATTCCTGACCTATGAGATAAACAAGAGGATCTCCGCCGGTAGACTTAAGCGATTCGGAAACCATTCTGACGGCATTTGCTTCAGCTTCGGCAAGTCTTTCGCGTGCTTCTGCATCTCTCATGGCCGCTTCCTTTCTCGCTTCCGCTTCCAAAATCTGAGCAAGCTTAACACCCTGAGCTTCTTTCTCCGCAGCTTCTTTCTTTGCTTCAGCTTCAAGAACACGTGCGCGTCTTTCACGTTCTGCCTTCAGCTGAAGAGCCATCGCTTTAGCAAGTTCTGCCGGAGGCGCAATATCTTTAAGTTCAACACGCGTGATTTTAGTTCCCCACGAATCCGTAGCGTCATCAAGAACAACAAGAAGTTCTTTGTTTATTTTTTCACGCAGTGAAAGCGATTCATCAAGAGTCATTTTACCCATTATCGAACGGAGTGTTGTCTGGGCAAGATTCATTATCGCCCATTCAAGATCCTGAATTCCGTAAAAGGATTTATAAGGATCCATTACCTTAAAGTAAACCACTCCGTCAACTTCAAGTATCGCGTTATCAGAAGTGATTATTCCCTGGCGGGGCATATCAAGAACACGCTCACGGATATCCACTTTTTAGAAATTTTCGATAGAAGCGGATTAATAAGATTTAAACCGGGATTCAAAGTTGCCACGTATTTCCCTAGTCTTTCAACAACCCAGTTTTCTGCCTGCGGTACAACACGCACGCATTTAAAAAAAATGACAATAGCAAAAAAACCAAGTGCTACAATAAGAACTTTCTCCATTATTAACCTCCATTTACTTTTTTCACAAGAAGCTTTATTCCGCGGGATTCAAGGACTTCAATCTCTAAACCTTCAGGAATTGATTCATCCGATTCGGCCTGCCAGACTTTCAAGCTGTGATATACAGAATACAGTTCTACCTCGCCCGAACGATGAGGTTCGATAGCAGTTTTTGCAATTCCGCGCAATTTTAATAATGTCGGATCACGCGATTCTTCAGTTAAGTTTTTTCCAAAATGTTTCTTAAAATACAAATGCCATAAAAGAAGAAAAAGAAGTGAAGAACACAGAAATATTATCCATGGAAATGTTCCATCCGAAGGAACGCCGGCAAAAACGCAAATCGAAGTAATCACAGCGCCAAGACCGAACCAGAATATTACAAATCCGGGAACCAGTATTTCTAACGCAATAATAATAAGCCCGGCCGCGAGCCAGAGCAAAGCTGGAGAAGGCATAACACACTCCATTTATAAGATTGTTTATTTTAATAAGCTGTACAGATATATCAAGAAAAAAAACATTACTTTATAAAAACTCATCAAAATGTATAGCGGCTTTATAGAGAAAAAATGGATAAATTGCCGCTATTATTGAAAGATAAATTAATAATATCAGAGTACTGATTATTTATTATCAAACCCGAAAAATTTAATTTTTTTAACTTTCTACGTATTTACCACGATGCGCGTTTATTTCTTCTTTGATATTATGCTGAATCATAAGGAGAATCAAAATGATCAAAACAATTCAAAAAACCATTATGCTGCTTTTAATTGCAGTCATTCCGATTTTAGTGTCCTGTGACTCAGAAGATAGTGAGGAAAGCAGAATTTACGTAACAGATTCAACCCCATATGACGCTTATTACATTTCAGCAGTTTATGTTGTTGAAAGCCCTAACGGATATTCGGGAAACTGGGGAACCAGTATTCTTAATGGAAACACTGACGGTCCTTACGGCTGGCAGCAATACACCTTCGATCCCGGCGTATATGATTACCGTATAGAATATTATGACGGGGCAAGCAAATATACTGAAAGCTTCGGCATGACAGCAAGCGACAAAAGAGGACTTAAATTTGACATGGATGGTCACTATTTATTCACTACATATTTTACATTTGAATAATACAGAAAACCGCTGCATTTTCAACGCAGCGGTTTTTTCTAAAACTGTTTTATCTTCGAAAAAAGAGACTCTGCAGCCGACTCAAAACAATTAATCAGCTCTTTGTCAAGAGCCCCGTGATCATAGCCTTCATAACTTTTTTCTATCACCGTTTTCGACTTCGAAATTTCTATGGTTTTCCAAATCAGTTTGGAATTTTTGCTGTAAACAGAACAAGTCAGAATCACAGCTGCAGAAATAGGACGCGGATGCTTCAACCCTGAACTCTTTTGCTCTTTCAGAAACTGAATATCGATTACAACAAATCCGGAAACATCAAGTTCATCACATAAAGAAGTCATAAGA
>DAOMHE010000252.1:0-2530 GCA_035430785.1 Spirochaetota bacterium
AGAGCTGCTTCAAGATAACCGAAAACAGCTAAACCGCGCGGATAAAAATTCAGATTATTTCCGTAGAAAGTTTCAAAAAACATAAACACTTGCTGTGAATTGGAAGTAACCTGCCAATCCCAATAATTCTGAACCATGGAAAACATATCGACACCATGATATGCCGCAGCTATATCCCTGATCATATTCATCGATACCCAGCCTACTTTAGGCGCACTGCCTGCCAAACCTGGAACAAGAAGATTTGTAGGTTTTGTATTTACATAGCTGGTATGTCTGCAGCCGTACTTTCCTTTTGTATGAACTAATGAATTTATGAGATCGGATTTCAATCTGGATTCATCCAAAACATTTTCCATGCCGACCATTCTCATGATGGCAATTCCGTTCGAAGTATATATATGATAAGCATCCCACCCTTCGAGTTCTCCGCTCATCTCCTCGCCCGACCAAGGGTTAATTATTCCGTCAAGACTTCTGGTCAGGGTAACCACATAATGATCATTTACCCATCCCCTTGTCTCAATTGTTTCAACGGCTTTCTTTACAAAATTCTCATAATCTGCAACAGGCTTACCGAGGTATTTGAAAATTTCAATTCCGCATCTAACGGCTGTCATTGCTTTTACGCCTAAATAAACCTGCTCTGATCCGAACTGAATAGCCGGAGAAGCATCATCTATAGTATTAGCACAACCCTTATCAGGAATTCCGTTTCCGGTTGTATCGCATGCAAGAATGAAATTTAAAAGTTTATAAATAAACTGCTCATGTTTCTTAATTAGAGAATCATCACCGGTACGGCGCCAATACGCATATGCAAGCTGAATATAATTTGCATTTTCTTCAACTTCCATTTCGTGGGGATAGTACTGCTTGGTACACTCAGAAAGATAACCGATATCATGCGAAAGAAAAAGCAAATCCTTACCGGAATCACCGAGAAGAACAGAAGCATCTTTTCCGAAATAAGGCCATTCATCAAGCTGAAGAGCAAGCAGTTCAGGCCATACAGAAAGATAAAAAGGCGATTGAGTATATTCAACATCAACTGTAGAATGAAAATAACAACTGCCCTCCCAGACAGAAAGCCATTTGCGACCGTCAGGTCTTTCAACAAGCCATGTATTTATCAGCCATGAATGAAGAGTATAAGACATCATTCGTGTAACAGAATCACCGAGATTATGAGAAGCAAAAAGCGAATCAACCTTTGCATTCGTTTCTCTCAATTCATCAGAATGAGAAAGAATCCAATTTTCAACATCATCTACAGATTTAAATTTTTTCAAATAGAGAAACGGACATCTGTCTCCAATTACGTTCAGAACAGGCGGATCATAAGTACACCACGCTGCGCTTAACAGCTCAGACTTTTCTCCACGTGCAAGACTGAATTTCTGATAAATTGACATTCCGTCAAAGCTTCCTGATATCGGAACAATTCTGTCTTTTGATTTAATATTCAAAGGTTCAAAATTACCCATATCGACGCCGGAAACATCAGGAATCTTAACTACAGACGTGTAAGAAACTTCAATTGATCTTTGATTTTTCGCAAAAGAAAAATCACTTCCGCCGAATTCTATAAATACTTTACCTTCAATCTTTTCATCTTTTACACTTTCAGTCCATCTGAACTGAGAAGAAAATCTTTCTACTGAAACATCAAATAATAAAACAGGAATAGTGCTGAATTCAAAGTCGCGAGGACGAAACGGTATGCGCACTGTAAGTTTGACATGAATTCCTGTTTCAGGATCCACACCGCTCAATTTTATAGTCGAAGGAGTATTGTCCTGATCAAGAAAACCAAAAAGTTCATTCTCTAATGATAGAGGAAAACATATAGTTTTATCTTTAATTTTTATTCCTGCACGTATTTCCAGAGGAATTCCGGGATGAGCGCCATGCCTCACAAGAAAAGACTTTTTATTTGAAGGATCCCAAATAAGTCCGATACGAGAACCAAGAACGGCCAGGCCGTCACCCATCAAATTCATGCTCTACCCTCGCGCATTATTCATCAAATCGTCAATGCCATGCGTGCACGCTAACGCATTAGACATTTTACGGCAACAGTTTTTTATTAAAAAAACAAAAAAAACTTGGAAAAAAAACACAGTATATTTTGCTGACACAGTTGCAGGGATGAACTATTAAATATTACATCAATAATTAATCCCAACATCAAGGAGAGTGTTGTGTCAAAACTCAAGGATGTAGCAGAACTATCAGGAGTTTCGCTGGGAACGGTTGACAGAATAGTTCACAACAGAGGAAGATTTTCCGAAGAAACCGCTCGCCGCGTGCGGGATGCAATGCTGAAGCTGAATTATAAACCCGACATTCGCGCGAGGAACTTATCATTATCACGCAAATGTCACATTGCAGTCATAATGCCTTTCACTGATTCTAACAGCGGATATTGGAATCTTCCTTATCAGGGAATGCAGAAAGCTCTCAAAGAACTTTCTGCAAGTCATGTAAGTGCGGACTTTCATCTATTCAACGAAAATGACCGGAAAGA
>DAOMHE010000253.1:0-2530 GCA_035430785.1 Spirochaetota bacterium
TCAAGAAGACTGCTCGATCTGACGATAACGGGATGCTGGCCGAAGTATTCAAGAAGACGGACGAATTGCTCTTTTACCCGTTTCGGAAAAATTCCGTTCAAAAGAGATTCTTTTAGTTTTTCGGCTTCACTGAAATATCCGTCATCAGTACGCTGAATAATACGGCTTTTCCAAAGCTGATTATGAACAAGATACGTATAAAATACGTCTGAACCGATAAAAGCTGAGTCATGCGGCTCAATACGGACTGACATTTCCGGCAGCACTCTTCCGACAATTTTTCGCGAAACAATCATCCCGGCAGACTTACCGCCGATTTTTCCGGAACCGATCAATCTGTCTTTCAGATCAAGAAGATCATCGAGAGAACAGTTTCTGGTTACTAGATCGAGTATCCGCTCTTCCGTGCCTACCATGTGTTCAGCAATGGTGCGTACAAGAGGTTTCAGTACATGTGATCCGGGAGTTTTTGATTCAACAGGATTTTCTTTTGAGCTTTCTCTTGCGGATATAAAGAAACGTTCCCAGCTGTCAAGACTCTGTTCTTCCGGACTACCTGCTTCAACTCCTGCTATTCGGTAAAAACGGCTTACGGAAACTCCGTCTGTTAACGGTTCAATTACATCCGGATTGCTGACGCACAGACGATGCGGAAAAAACATAACAGAAGAATAGCGTTTCCATACTTTTATCGGGTGAATATAAAGACAGTTCTCGTCCGGGAGAACATCTATCAAAAGCTGTGTAGTATCGCGTATACGTGCGATTGTATCAAAACTGTGCCGTCCCCGTATGATGCAGAACCAGGCAACAGTATCAAGCTCAAAAAGATAGGGACATGTGACGGCAAAAAAATTCCCCATCATTAAGTCGGCTGCCCATGCAGTCTGAAGTTCTGAAAGCGAATCAAAAATATACAATGCTTCACTGCCTGCGTCTGCAATGATGCGGTGAAGAGCAACAGTAAAAGCTTCAAAACCGGATGCGGGATCGAGCCGGTGAACTATTATGCCGTTTTCATCTTCAATGACAGGTTCATGAGGCGCGAAACGTATGTATATGAGTTTCCGGTTTTCTTTTACTGCATTGCTGGCAAAACGCTGCGCAAGGGCGATATATTCAGTTACTGATGAAACCTGCCAGACTACATTGTCGCCGAGTCTGATCCAGTCCAGAGTTTTGTCGAGACCGGCAAATCCCGATGAAATTTTATCAAAAGCCGCCATAGAAAATCCTCCGATACCATCGAAGAAAACTATGACAGCTTCAGCAAATCATGTAAAGAGAAAATAAATATCGCTATACGCTGTATTTTTGCCCAAGAGTTAGGCATACTTCAAAGGGCGTTCCACGCCCTTTACCCAAGTTGTCCGGTCACCGGACTTGTCGTCAAAGGCTTCGCCTTTAAAATCTATATGTCCGAGAGTCGGACGCCTCTCAAAGGCTTCGCCTTTGGAATCAATTTTTCTGCATGGATCATACAAGAATAATCAAAGGGACGAGGAGCTCAGTCGCCGCTCCTCATCCCTTTGAGATCCCACTCCTGGCTTTTGTCTCGCGTATTCCTCGCACCGGCTCTGCCAGATGCTGCGGACGCTCGAGTGGTGTCCGCTATCAGCGGACGTTTAAGTTCTTTTTCTATTCACTCAGCTTTTTCTTTTATTTCAGTTAACCGATCAAGTAAGTTGAGTTTCTTATACGTATTATTTTGTTTTGTACAAATTTCCCTTCCTGCCCCTCTCTCCTTTATTAAAGGAGAGAGGCCGGGAGAGAGGATTTAAAATTATTCATCTATAAAGATTGATTCAGCTTCTATGAGTTTTTCGTACTCTTCAAGACGTGCGCCTTTCAGGCAAAGATCAATAATCTTTTTTCCGAGAGGAAGAAGATCCGGACTGTCTTTGTAGAGTGAAAGCTCTTTCGCGAAGAAATCAGTAAGCTGTTTTGCTCCGGCATCATATACTTCAAGTCCGATTTCAGGCTGATTTTCAACTTTCAAAAGCGATTTTTTAATTTCCTGATTTTCAATCATCAGTCTGTTCAAGGAATAACCGAGAAGAGGACATCTTGATTCACTGAGTTCTTCTCTCATGAATTTAACTCCGCCGCGGCGCGCAAGATATTCCCTCATAATCCACTGCGGATTAAAGCTGACTTTCCATGAACCAACGTGCTGATTAGGACAGAGAACATAGCTGACCTTTGTGCAGGAAACTATCTGCTCTAGAAGAAGATTCGCCTGTTTTACACGTTTGCCGGTAGCAAACGGCCAGTACGAACCTACACCTTCGGAACTCATACCTTCAGATTCCATGATGCTTGGATTAGCGAATCCTCTCGGAGAAACAAGTCTCCAAAGCCACGCAAGAGCCGGCGGAAGAATATGAAACAAGCCCATGATTCCATAGCTCGGATTTTCTTTTGTGTTCGGCGGATTGCGCACACCGAAGCTTCGAACATGAACCGATACCGGTTTGTTTATTACATTAGGTACATTTCTTCTAGGAACGATGAATCTCGGATTAGGGCA
>DAOMHE010000254.1:0-2459 GCA_035430785.1 Spirochaetota bacterium
CGATAATAACAAAACCCAAAATCGGGACAAAGCAGTTCTTTGAGGAATCGCGTATTACAATTGCAGATGCAATCAGGGGAGCTGCAGTATCAAATCTAAAAAAGCTTGCAGGATTTTCAACTATTACAGTTCAGCCGAAACTTACTGCCGATGCTGTTCTTCCGGCTGCGAAGCGGAGTCATCTCTCTGATACAACTGATAAAGTGATCGTCGTCGGTGCATCAACCGGCGGAACTGAAGCTCTAACTTTTTTTCTTCAGCAATTGCCTGAAGATATAGCCGGTGTTGTCATTGTTCAGCATATGCCTGAAAATTTTACACGGTCATTTGCCGAAAGACTGGATACATTGTGCAGAATAACTGTTAAGGAAGCAAAAAACGGAGACAGTGTTCTTCGCGGTCAGGCACTGATTGCTCCGGGGAATTATCATACTCTTTTAAAGAGAAGCGGAGCCAGATATTATGTTGAAGTAAAAGAGGGACCGCTCGTAACAAGACACCGTCCTTCTGTTGATGTTCTTTTCCGTTCGGCTGCCGCGTTTGCGGGTAAAAATGCCGTCGGTGTCATAATGACAGGTATGGGTGATGACGGAGCCAGAGGAATGAAAGAGATGAAGGATTCAGGAGCCTTTAATATAGCGCAGGATGAGGAATCATGCGTTGTTTTCGGAATGCCGAAAGAAGCGATAAAGCTTGGAGCTGTTGACAAAGTGATGGGTCTTGATAAAATAGCTGCGGAAGTAGTCCGCGTAACAGAGATTGAATGATATGTCAGATAAGTCCGCAGATAGCACAAAAGAAAAAAAATATCATAGCCGCGAAAGAATATTCGCTGTTATGAAGTCTTCGCCCGACATGAAGGAGATTCACGAATGCATTCACGGGCGAAAAGATTCCAAAGTATGCTATACTCACAATCACCGTTTCGGGAAAAAACATATTAATCTCGTCGCTGGTGATTTTTTTGTAAGTAAGGATGATGTTGTAGTGTCTACTGTTCTTGGCTCATGTATTGCAGTGTGCCTTTATTCTGATTTTTCTCCGTATTGCGGAATGAATCATTTTATGCTTCCTCAACCTGGTGAACGGTACAAGAATGAAAAAGATATCATGCATACAGATGCCGCTTTTTACGGAATTAATTCAATGGAAATGATGATGAATGTTTTATATAAGGTAGGTATTAGAAAAGAACAATTGAAAGCAAAAGTCTTCGGGGGAGGCAATGTTCTAAAATTTGATTCAGCGGAAGCCACTGTTGGCGAAAAAAACGTCGAATTTGCCCTGCGTTTTCTTGAAGCAGAAAAGATACCTGTTACCGCGTGCAGTGTCGGAGGTGATTATGCGCGCAAAGTTATTTTTTTTATCAAGTCCAAAGAAATACTGATGGCGAAAATATCTAAATCACTGGAACATGCCGTTGCAGAAGAAGAAAAAACTCTTCATCATAGACGGAAGATTAAGAAAGATGTTTCAATTTTTACCGATCGATGATTTCACGGAGCATCAAATGGATATAACCGCTATAAAGAAAATGAAGGATGATGTTTCGGAATCATTTTCCGGTCTTTCATCAGGTGTAAACGGAACGATTTCGGAATTTTCGCATTTTATTGCGATGATGGATCCGTATATAGAGTATTTTTTTTCCGGAGGTAAGGGAGCTAATACTTTTATCGGAGATATCGTTATTCCTTCAGAATCAAATCTTGCTGAAGCGATGGAGAGTGCTGTCGCAATTATGCATGGCGATTCTTCGGTACATGATTCCGTAAGTGATTCCCTTATGAAAGTTCTTTCCCTAAAGAGCAGCATTGAAAGCATCATTGCGATGCTTGAATCAATTACGACATATTCGGTAAACACTATAATCATGTCGGCCAAAGCGGGTCATGAAGGCAAGGGTCTTGCCGCCATTTCCGAAGAGATGGCGCAGATGTCGCAGAATGGAAGCATTCTTTCTTCTTCAGTTACTGAGAAAATGGCACTCCTTTTAGCCTCTGTTGACGGATTTAAACAGAAAAGAGAACAAATCGAAATGCTTCATGAGAACAGTTTGACTTTAATACACTTATCATCGAAAACTTTATTCAAAGGTCTTCTTGATGAATTTACTCGTTTGTCGGGAGAGGTATTATCTGATTATGCAGTAGTTTCGTCTGTTCAGGAAAGCATGAAACGGATTACAGAAAAATTCCAGCATGAAGATATTGTGAGACAGAATTTTGAGAAAATACTTTATGCGCAGGAAGAATTTCAATCCGGAGATTTTTCTGATTTTAAAATAAAATATAATAAAGAACTCCCGAATGATTTGTTCCGTATTCTTAGTGAAGTAAAGATGAAGGAAATCGCCGGTGATATTGAAAATCTCCGTAATCAGCTTTCTGAGGCTTTGTCGGAAGTTATATCGGTTCTTGATGCGTTTTCTTCATTTGTATCATTTGACTGCCGTGAAA
>DAOMHE010000255.1:0-2429 GCA_035430785.1 Spirochaetota bacterium
GGAATTTCCGTCTTCTTTATATGTGAAGCGAACGCCCCACCCGATCAGTTCATTAATTCTTTCAGGACCGCTTTTGGTAAGAATATCAACAGCTTTTCTGTTGCATAGCCCTGCACCGGCTTTCAGTGTATCATCTAAATGAATTCCGAATGAATCATCCGGAGAAACAACACCGGCGATACCGCCCTGGGCATAATTTGTGTTTGAGTCACAATTCTTTTTTTTGGTAACTATGTTTACCGTACCGAGAGAGGACGCTTTTATAGCAAAAGTCAGACCGGCAATGCCGCTGCCGATAACCAGAAAATCCGAAGTATACAGTTGATTCATTTTTAATCCTTTAGTTTATCCGTTAAAGTCCATATCCGTCAAGCTGACACCGAAAAGCTTTTCGAAATTCTTTCTGCATGAGGAAGTTATGATATCTTCATCGGTTGAAAGGAAATCAGACGCAAATTGATAAACATATTTCACATTAGCCGGCTGATTACGGCTTCCCCTTACCGGTTCCGGAGACAGATAAGGACAGTCTGTTTCAAAAAAAAGCCTGTCAAACGGAGTAACTTTCAACGCCTCTCTGAGATTTTCAGCTTTCTTGAATGTCACATTGCCCGCAAACGAAAGATAATATCCGAGATCAAGCATCTTTTCCGCTTCAGCACCGCCGCCCGAAAAACAATGAATCAATACTCTTTCTGCACCGGAATTTTTTAAAATATCATAAGTATCATCAAACGCATCCCGGGTATGAATTATCAAAGGCTTATTATACTGAAGCGCAGTCTCAATCTGCCACTCAAAATACTTAATCTGAATTTCTCTGGTGTTCGGCAGATGATAATAGTCAAGACCGACCTCTCCGATACCGATAAATTTGTTATCCAGACCTGATCTTTTTATAACTTCAATTTCATTTTTAAATTCTTCCGCATCAGAATCATAAAACTGTGATGAAGGATGAACTCCTGCTGCAAAAAATACGTTTGAATGCTTCGCAGAAAAATCTTCTGCCCAGCGCATGGACGGAATTTCAGTCGCGATATGCACAGCATAGGAAACCGAATTCTCCTTCATGGAAGCAAACAGGCTCTCTTCTGAAAAATTTGCATCAATTATACAGCTGTCAAAATGCGCATGAGTATCAATATACACGAGATCCTCCGTCAAAAGAGATGAAATCATTTGTATTATGACGTTTTTAGAGCGCAAGAATAAAACCGTATGAAGCGAACCTGCCTTAATTTATTAGAAAATCAAACAAGTACTTCTTCTGTTAATTTATAGTTAAAATTTACAAAAATGTTCAAATTAGGCTTGAACATTTTTTGATTAAAATTTATAAAAAAAGAGTAATTTTTTGTTAATTTTTACGACAAATCAACACTACGAGGTAGAGATGAACGGGAATGCCGGTTCAGAGAAGCATTGCGAAGAGTTCACTAAAGCATTCGATACCTTTTATTCGCCGCTTTTCGGTTCTGTTTATTCAAAAACCGGAGACTTCGACGATGCAGAAGATATCTGTCAGGAGGTTTTCATGAGGCTTTTCAACCAGTTTGCAAGCGTGTCAAATGTCCGCGCGTGGATATACGGCACAATGCGCATTGTGTTGATGGAGTTTTACAGAAAGCGGGGTAAATCCGAAAGCGATATCGATTCGATTCTCGAAGATGCTTCGCTTGCTTATGTAAACGGCTTCAGAGAAACAAGACTTATTCTCGATGAAGCAATCGAATCGGGAAATATTTTTGATTCTGATTCTGACAGAGCTTTATTTGATCTTGTAGCCGTGAACTGCTACACTTATTCCGAAGCGGCTAAACACCTCGGAATAACATTCAGGCAGGCAAGATACTCTTTTTCGAAGACGTCTAAAAGGATAGTTGAATATTTCAACTCAAAAGGAATAAACAGCCTGGAGGAATTGCTATGACGGAAACAAAAACACTTCTCCGCTTCATGGAGAAATACCGTTTCACGGAAGAGCTTTCTCCCGAACTGCGCAAGAGAATCCTTTCATCCAAGAAGAAGGCTTTTAAAAACATTATTAAAACAGGAAATTCGATACCGGTTTTCTTTATGTTTTTCAGAAAAGTCTCTCAAGTATTAAAAAAATGGGGGCTCAATGTGAGTATATCAAATTCAAAAAAACTGGCAATTGCCCTTCCGCTTTTTCTCTTACTGGCGGGAGCCGGCACATTTTTTCTTGTAAACAGAGAACCCGGCGTTTCAACAGCTTCATCAGAAATTCAGCCGAATTCGGCTAAAATAGCATTTGTTGTAGGTTCTGCTGAAATTATACGCGGCGGCAAATCAGAACCAGCAGCCGTTAATTCAGTAATAAAATCCGGCGAAACCGTTAGAACTTCTACCGGAGCGATGATCGTTCTTCAGGTAAGCGGAAGCGCGAATATCAAAGTTCATGAAAA
>DAOMHE010000256.1:0-2382 GCA_035430785.1 Spirochaetota bacterium
TTCTGATTATTCATTTAAAAGATCAAACGATTCGTATCTTAAAAATATGATTTTACTAAAGCAAGCGGCTTGTAATTATGCACAGCATATATTTCATCTTGATAAAAAACATTACTATAACGGATTTTTTCATTAACAATTCTTCCTTCATTATTTTTAGACAGATAAATATTAAACGGCTCGGAATCCGTTTTTAGAATTTCGATATCGGCACCGAGAACCGTTCTATCAGAAAATAATTCAGACATACTTTCGAAAGTAACAATCGGAACTGATTCTATCTTTGCAGCAATTTTTTCAGCATAAATTTTCGACTTGGCATTCAGCTTATAAAGAGCATATTCCTTTCTTTCATTATATCTGAAATGAAAATTAACAATACCTGAAACTGTCAGCGCTAAAATTGTTATAAATGACACTGTTAATGCAAATTTAACAGAAAGTTTATCAGTGAAGAAAGAGATAAGTTTCATAGCAATATTCTAAATCAATGCATGTGTTATTTCAAGCTAAAATGAATTCAATTATTTGCATTTTTAATATTGACCCTCCGCCTGCAGGAGAGATTATATATTTGCCATAAACCGGTTTTTACAAATGAAACAAAGGAGGATTTATGGCTGATCAATATCTTATTCAACGCAAAATTCTATCGGACGGATAATATGTATAAAATAGGTGAATTCTCGCAAATATCGCGTCTCTCTGTAAAAACGCTTCATCATTATGATGAAGAGAATATTCTCAAACCCGATTATATTGATGAGGAAACGGGTTACCGTTATTACAGAAAAGAGAGCCTTGAGAAAGCCGAAACTATAAAGCTTCTGCGCAGGCTTGAGTTTTCGGTAGGTGAAATACGTGCGATAACAGAAAAAATATCTTCCGACGATGAAATGCGTGATGCGATCTTGAAACGGAAGATTGAGATACGGGCAAAAAAGGAGCACTATTCTCAGATCAGCAAAGAACTCGATCTGATACTCAAAACAATCGGAGACGGAAAAATGAAAAAAAATGAAGCCGGAAATACCGGTCAGATATTCATAAAAACTATTGATTCAATAATATTTCTTGGAATAAGAAGAAAATGCGGATATGATGAAGTCGGATCAGATTTTTCAGAGTGCGCAAAAAGAGCCGGAAGATTTATCTGCGGCAAAGGAATGAATCTTTTTTATGACGGTGAATACAAGGAAATAGATGCAGATATAGAAACCGGTTTTCCCATAAAAAAAGCAATCGGCGGCAGCCGCATACTAAAAGGCGGTAAAGCAGTCTGTATAGTTCATAAAGGCCGCTATGATGAAATAGGAAAATCTTTCGCAATGATATATGACTATTTATCCAAAAATAATGTCAAAGCAAAGATTCCGATTAGGCTCGTGTATACAAAAGGACCCGGTATGATTTTTCGTGGAAATCCTGAAAAGTATCTTACCGAAATTCAGTTTATAATTGAAGAAAACTGACCGATAATAAAGGGGGGCTTCCAGCTGGTTTCCCCTCTTTTAATGCCGCAATAAAAATGGAGTGTTCGGATACAATCTGATGATTAGAAAAAAGAAAAATAACATCGCATCGGAATTTATCGATTCTGAAGGGAAAAAATGGATTCAAAGTTCCGCGGATGATATCTTTTCTTCCGATGAAATAGGAAAAATAATACGCTCTATTGAAAAAGAGAAAAGCACAGGTGAAATTGTCCTCGCTTCAATCGACTTCAAAAAAGTTAACAAGGAATATTATGAAGCTGTTGAAAACTTAAACAGAGAACTTAAGAAAAAAGACATGCTTCTCAAAAAGCTCGCTTCTGAAACAAAGATTCTAATAGACAGAAAAAATAAAAAGCTTTATGAACTTATTGAATACATAAAAAAACTTCACATTCTCATCAAGAACATGGATTCAGGTAATCCGAATTCACGGATAGAATTGAAAGAAACAGTATATGTCCCCGCAAAAGAGGCAGAAGAGGAAATATTATTCGAAAAAGTCAGAGAATACTTCCTTGACGAAAACGGCAACGAAATTGAGTAATATCCGGAGTACGGGCGAAGCGAGCCCTATTTCCGGAGATGCTGATGGCTTTAAAATTTTATAACACATACACACGCACAACAGAAGAATTTATACCCGGCGGAGTAAAAAAGAATTCTCCAGCCGAATATGATGCCGTTTCAATCTACTCCTGCGGTCCGACTGTTTATTCTTACGCGCATATAGGAAATTTCAGAACATTTACGTTAAATGATCTGCTCAGAAGATATCTAAAATACTCAGGATATAAAGTCGAACACACGATGAACATCACCGATGTCGACGATAAAACAATCAAGGGAGCCAATGATAACGGACTCTCGCTGAAAGATTTCACTGCGA
>DAOMHE010000257.1:0-2381 GCA_035430785.1 Spirochaetota bacterium
TGAAAAAAACATTTATCCGGACTGATTCTAAAACTCACTATCTGCGGAAAGAAGCCGCTTATGCACTCGAGAAGATGTCCGCAGCTTTTGATTCATATATTAAAGAATTAAATTCAGAACGTGCAAAAAATAATCAGAAGGAAGTGTCCATCAAAATTACCGTGATAAGTTCTACAAGAACTTTTGACGATCAGGCACGCATCTGGAATTCCAAGTGGAACGGGGCTTATTCTAAAGAAAAAAATTTATATAAGCGCGGCATAAACATTCTGGATTTTTCATCTATGCCGGGAACCAGCCGTCATCACTGGGGAACTGACTTTGACATCAATTCGCTGAATAATTCATTTTTCGAAAACGGTGACGGTCAGATTCTATATACGTGGCTTGTTGTAAATGCCGCCAGATTCGGTTTTGCGCAGCCCTATACTTCCGGCAGAACCGGAGGTTATCAGGAAGAAAAGTGGCATTGGTCTTATCTTCCTTTATCAAAGAAATTTTTAAACGAATGGAATAATAAATATTCTTCAAAGAAGGATTTTTATATTTTAAAAAAGTTTTCCGGTTCTGAACTTTTCATCGATAAAGCCGAAGAATATGTAAATACAATAAGTCCGGTATGTCTGTAATGATTGAAATAGAAGCAACCGCCGAAATAATTTCGGCTGAAATTAAAGTTAAATCCGTTTATGTTATAAATACCGTTAATCTGCTGAAGGACGGGTGTACCGTTCCGTTTATTTCACGTTATAGAAAAGAAATGACCGGTAACATGGACGAAAAGCAGGTTCTTCATATTTCGAGAAGATATAAAGAAATTGAATCATTAGAAGAACGCAAAGATTATATCATCGGAGTAATAGAATCTCTGGGTAAAATGAACGATGAATTGAAAAAGTCAGTCACGGACTGCAGCGACTCTGATATGCTGGAAGATATTTATCTTCCGTATAAACCTAAAAAAAAGACACGTGCGTCGATTGCACGGGAGAAAGGACTGGCGGAACTTGCGGAAATCATTCTGCATTCTGCCGGGAAAGAAGATAAATCCGGAATATTGAAAAGGTTTATCAATCCTGAAAAACAGGTTAATTCTGCAGACGAAGCATTAAGCGGAGCACTTGATATTATTGCGGAAATTATATCGGAAAACAGCGGCATTAGAAAAACCGTCCGTGAAGAAATAACCTCAAAAGGAATCATTTCATCAAAGGTCAAAAAAGACTATAAGGATAAACGCACGAAATACGAACAATACTATTCATTTTCATCTGCGATATCGAAAGAACCTCCGCACAGAATTCTTGCTCTGCGGCGCGGGGAAAATGAGGGTGTACTTTCGATAAGTGTCGATGCTGAGAATGAAGATATTTTTCTCGGTAAGATAAAAAATGAATATATTAAGAAACAGAATATTTTTGCGGATGAAATCGAAAAGGCCGCGCTAGATTCACTGAAGAGGCTCATTCTTCCCTCGGTTTCAAACGAAGTTCTCCGGAACTATATCGAAAAAAGCGAAAAATTTTCAATATCGATTTTTGCTGAAAACCTGGAAAATCTTCTTTTGTCGCCATACGCCGGAGGAAAAACTATTCTTGGAATCGATCCTGGTTTCAGAAGCGGATGTAAACTTGCCGTCATAAGTAAAACCAATGAATTTCTCGGATATGATGTTATTTATCCTCATGAACCTCAGAAGAAGGAAGCAGATGCAAAAGCTGCAGTAAAGAAGATAATAGATAAATATTCAGTTGAGTTTATTGCGATTGGAAACGGAACTGCCGGAAGGGAGACAGAGGATTTTATTAAAGACTTTGTTCCCAAGGATATTCCAGTCGTCATGGTGAGCGAGTCGGGGGCTTCTGTATATTCTGCTTCCGAAACCGCACGCCGGGAGTTTCCGGATCTTGATCTTACAGTAAGAAGCGCTGTAAATATCGCGCGGCGTTTTCAGGATCCTTTGTCTGAGCTTGTAAAAATAGATCCCTGCGCTATTGGTGTCGGTCAATACCAGCATGATGTTGACCAGAAGGAACTTAAAGATGCTTTGAAAGATTCTGTCGAATTGTGCGTTAATAAAGTCGGAGTGGACGTCAATACCGCATCGGTTGAAATTCTTTCTTATGTGTCCGGTGTCGGAAGTTCTCTAGCCGCCAAAATTGTAAAAAAAAGAAATGAACTCAAGGGCTTTAAATCCAGAATGGATATCAAAAAAGTAAGCGGTCTCGGAGAAAAGGCTTTCGAGCAGTGTGCGGCCTTTCTTCGTATTAAGGACGCGCCGAATCCGCTTGATTCATCAGCTATTCATCCTGAAAGCTATTCAATAGTAATGAAGATGGCTGAAGACGCGGGTGTTAATCTGAATGATCTTATTGCAAGCC
>DAOMHE010000258.1:0-2302 GCA_035430785.1 Spirochaetota bacterium
TGCATCCTTTTCCACCGCAAATCAGGCAGTTTATATCAAGTTCGAATCCGGGCTCAACAAAAGGGAAAAACCCCGGACGAAGTCTGATCTTTACATCTGTTTTAAATACTTCACGGAGAAGAACCTTCATGAAATGAATTAGATTAGCCACGGAAATATTTTTATCAACCATCATACCTTCAACCTGATAGAAGGTATTTTCATGAGAAGCATCAGTAGCCTCATACCGGAAAACTCTTCCAGGACCTACAACGCGGAAAGGCGGTTTACGCTTTTCCATTCCGCGCACCTGAATAGCTGATGTATGTGTGCGGAGAAGATTTCCGTCTTCTGTCCAGAAGGTATCCTGCATGTCGCGCGCCGGATGGTGCTTCGGAATATTCAATGCTTCAAAATTATAATATTCGGTTTCGGCTTCAGGTCCGTCAAGAACCTCAAAACCCATGGAAGTAAAGATATCCTCTATTTCATACTGAAGCTGAGAAATCGGATGAAGGTGCCCGCGTTCAAACGAAGCTGCTCCCGGAATTTTATCAAGAGTCACATCCAAAAATTCATTTTTGATTTTGAGTTCAACTTCAGCCTTAAGAAGAGTCTCCATCTTGGAGTCAATCTCAGCATTCAGCTCTTCTTTTATTTTATTTGATAATGCACCGACTTCCGCTTTCTCTTCGTTAGAGAGAGACGCAAGCGACCGGAGTATGCCGGTAAGTTCACCTTTTCTTCCGAGATATTTCACCCGGATACTCTCAAGAAGCTCCATATTGTCTGCACTGACTATCGCGCCGTGCGCTTCTTCTTTGATTTTATTTAGCTGATTTTTCATAATTCACCGTCTGGATGTAAACATATTCCCGGCTACGATTATTCAGGAAGGTCAAAAGTCAAGAAAATTAAGGCTGAATTTCATTGCTTGACAAATGCCGCCTTTCAATCTACGATGCTCGGGTTATGATAAAAAGACTTTTCGAATTATTCATCGGTTTCCGTTACCTAAAGTCGAAGAAGAGTCAGGGGTTTATTTCCTTCAACACCTTCCTTTCGGTTTTCATGGTATTCATCGGAGTATTCATCCTTGTCGTCGTGATTTCCGTAATGAACGGATTTCAGAGCCAGATCAAGGACAAAATTATTGACGTCGATTCGCACATCTCAATTTCAAAGGAATTTGAGAGCAATCCTTCAGGCTTCATCTATGATGACAAACTTACGGAAAAAATAAAGTCCGTGAACGGCATTAAAAGCGCACTACCCTATTTTCAGGGAAACGGACTAGTTAAAATTGCAGGAGAAATCAAACCTGTTATTCTGCGCGGCTTCGGCGATATAGGAAATATGCCCGAGCAATTTAAAAAATTTATAAAGAGCGAAAACAATAAGTTTGAAAAAAGCGGCGAAATTTTTCTTGGCGCCGAAATGGCAAATCTTCACAATATTGAAAGCGGAGATGTTATTGAGCTTATAGTTCCAAGAGGGAAAATAGGCACTGACTCAATGGAACCCGGAATTGGACGGTTTAAAGTAAAAGGATTCTTTAAAACCGGATACTATGAATACGATACATCACTTCTTTTTATTTCTCTTACAGATGCCCAGAATCTTTTCGGAGCTCGCGGACGCGTTTCCGGAATATCCATCAAAACAGATGACATTTACAAAATAAATAATTATGCTCAAAAACTTCGCGACATTATCGACTTCAGATATTCGGTAATGACTGCAGAAGAAAAAAACGGCAATCTCTTCTATGCACTAAAGCTTGAAAAACTGATAATGACAGTAATTCTTTTTCTGGTAATCGTTTCTGCCGGATTCACTATAATGGGAACTCTTGCGATGGTTGTAATGGAAAAACGCCGTACGGTTGGAATCTTGAAATCGCTCGGAGCAACCCCTCAATCGATAATGACTATTTTTGTTATGGAAGGTTTTCTCATAGGACTTGCCGGATCAATAAGCGGAGTTATCTGCGGTCTGGCATTCTCGCTTAACCTTGAAGCCATTATCTCTTTTGCCGAAAAAGTGATTAATAACATTGGTGCATTTATTTATCCTTTAATCAGTGAAGGACAATTTATCGGCATATCTCTTGTTCCTCAAAATGTTTATTACATCGAAGGTATTCCGACTCAGATTTCACCGGAATTCGTCGCGTTCATCGGTTCATTCGCGGTATTCCTTTCAACTCTATCCGCGGTTTTTCCGGCATGGCATGCGTCAAGACTTAATCCGGTTGAAACAATCAGGTACGAATAATGAGTTTTATTAAAGCAGATAGAATCAGCAAACATTTCGGTTTCGG
>DAOMHE010000259.1:0-2294 GCA_035430785.1 Spirochaetota bacterium
ATATCCGGATTCAGTAGATATACGTGGATATAAACCGAATTATAAAGGTCATCCTGTTCAAATAGATAAAGCTTGCCAGCTTATAGAGCATGCAAAGAAGCCTGTCGTCTATGCGGGCGGAGGAGTTATTCTGTCAAATGCATCTGATGAACTTCGGGAGTTTATTGATAAAACAGGTATTCCTGTTACAACAACTCTTCTTGGTCTGGGGGCATATCCTGAAACAGACGCTCTTTCACTTCAGATGCTCGGCATGCATGGTACTTATTATGCGAATAAGGCTGTTCATGATTCTGATCTTCTCATTGCAATCGGTGCACGTTTCGATGACCGTGTAACAGGAAAAGTCTCAGAGTTTATTCCGCATGCCAAGGTAATACATATTGATATCGATCCGGCAAGTGTATCAAAAAACATTATTGTCGATGTTCCTATTGTCGGTGACTGTAAAAATGTTCTGGCTGAGATAAATGCAAAGGTTAAAAAGCCTTCAATTCAGCCGTGGATTGATCATATCGAATCGTTTAAAAAATCTCATCCGCTTCAGTATGCCAACAGTTCGGATGTAATAAAGCCGCAGTTTGTCATAGAGAAGCTTTATGAGCTTACCGAGGGAAAAGCGATCATTACAACAGAGGTGGGACAGAACCAGATGTGGGCTGCTCAGTTTTATAAATACACTGAACCCAGAACATTTATTTCTTCAGGCGGATTGGGTACTATGGGATACGGTCTGCCTGCCGCTATAGGTGCTCAGTTCGGAATGCCTGAAAAGCGCGTAATTGATATCGCCGGAGACGGTTCGATTCAAATGAATATTCAGGAACTGATTGTTGCTGTTCAATACAGACTTCCGGTTATTATAGCAATATTGAATAATGGTTTTCTTGGAATGGTGCGTCAGTGGCAGCAGCATTTTTATGACAAGCGGTATTCGCATACTTGTATTAAATGCGCACCTGATTTCGTCAAACTTGCCGAAGCATACGGAGCAGAAGGAATAAGAATTGATTCTCCTGACAAGGTTGAAGCTGCTATCAATAAGGCATTATCGATAACCGACAGACCTATCATTCTTGATTTTCTCGTTGATCCTGAAGAAAATGTATATCCTTTTATGCCTGCGGGCAAAACAATCAATGAAACAATCATGAGGGAATTAGCATGAGTCAGCACGTCCTTTCAGTAAAAGTTGAAAATCAGTCAGGTGTTCTTGCGCGCGTGGTTAATCTTTTTTCAGCACGCGGATATAATATTGATTCGCTCTCTGTCAGTAAAACTGAAGATGAAGACATATCATGTATTACAGTTGTTGTTAACGGTGATGACCGTGTTATAGAGCAGGTGAAAAAACAGCTCAATAAACTTATCGATATTATCAAGGTAACGGATCAACCAAAAGAATATTCTTTTCAGCGTGAAATCGTTATGCTGAAACTTCAGCTTACATCTTCAAAGCGTATAGAAATATTTCAGATTGCCCAGACATTCAAGGCTTCGATACTAGATATTACCCAGAAGTCCATTACGCTTGAATATCTAGGATCTCCTGAACAGCTTGATATTTTCATAGAGATTCTCAGGCCTTACGGGATAAAAGAGCTGAACCGAAGCGGACGAATTTCATTTCCGAAAGACTGATGAATAAAACTCTCGGAATAAGCAATGAACTGATTTCGTACATACGCGGATTTTCAAAAGAAAGTCCGCGTCTTGAAAAAATCCGTAATGATAATATTTCTCATCCGCAGTCGAAAATGTTTATTACGCCTGAACAGGTATCCTTTATTTCTTTTTTAATAAGGCTGAAAAATCCTTCACTGATAATTGAAATCGGAACGTTTCTTGGATACAGCGCTGTCGCAATGGCAGAGGCAATGCCTCCGGACTGCCGCATTATAACAATTGAAAAAAATGAAGATAATGCAGTGACTGCAAATTCATATTTTGCAGATTATGGATATTCGGATAAAGTAAATCTTTTGTGCGGAAAAGCGTCCGATGTTCTCGACGATCTGAACGCAGAATATTTATCAAAAGCCGGAATCGTTTTTATTGATGCGGATAAAAAAGGTTATATAGATTATTACGAGAAATCCATTAAGCTTCTTGAAAAGGGCGGAATAATTATTGCGGACAATGTTCTGTTTTACGGTAATGTCGCAGACCAAAGTGACAAGTCGCAAACAACCGAAGCTATACGGAATTTTAACAATCATGTGTTTTCCGATGAACGCGTAAATGCATGTATCATTCCGATCGGCGACGGTCTTCTTCTGGCAGAAAAAAAATAA
>DAOMHE010000260.1:0-2259 GCA_035430785.1 Spirochaetota bacterium
CATACATCAGGTGAATCATTTTCAAGAATCGGCGGATGGTCAAAGATCGGATGGTATGATTATAAAATCTTCTGGACTCTGTTTTATTCCGTATTGGTTTCATTATTTTTGATAGCAGCGGGTTTCGTCTTAAGAAAATTATCTTTTAGAAAATTCACAAAAGTAATATCAATGCTTATAATCGTTTTCAACATTTCGGTATTCATTTGGCTTGGCTGTTATGTCGGCAATTCGCAATATATAGACGCTAAACAATGGGATAAAAAACAAATCGGATATTTAACGAACTCGAATAGAATTATCAGCGGATTAACGATTAGAGGCAAAGACTGTTTTCTGAAAATATTCAGAATTATTAAGTGATAAAATATTTTAAATCTGTTGTTCATTTATTTCTAGGTAAAGTATACTTTTGAAATAAATGAATAGAGTTGAGTTGATTGCAAGTTGAGATATCATGAGGAAGAAATAATTACACGTAAAAGTGCGCTAAGCACTTCAGAAAGAGACGAATGGGAGAAACAAAAACAGAATTTGCCGAAGGCAAATTTATCTCTGATCGGAGCGCAGGGTTCTGTCTGAGCCGAATCCGCTGAAAGCGGTTCGGCGAGTTCTGCGCGACAAAGAGCGTGAGGGGGTTGCAAAGGGGCGAGAGTCGGCGACTGAGACTTTCGCCCCTTTGATCTTTTGCATGAGACCATGCAGAAAAAGAATTCATAAGGCGAAGCCTTGTGATGACCTCCGACTCTCGGAGAATAGCACCTTTTGTGTACTGCATGACACTATGCACTTAACGAATTCAAAAGGCGAAGCCTTATGTTGTACTCCGACACTCGGAAACAATAATTATTAAAATATTTAGTAGATAAATAAATGTAAATTGATAATTAAAATGCGATAGAAATCTCATGAAATGATTGATTTGTTTCATAAATAAAAAATTTTCAATCTCTACTTCGTCCTGAAATAAATTGTATTGCCAGAAACGAGCTATAATTTCGTATGGTCACAAACTGCAAGTCAGTTAATCTATTATTCAGGAGAAAAAAATGGAACTCAATGAGCTTCTTCAGAAAATCAAACTCCCCGCGCACGCGGCTGATCTTCTGAAGGGATGCAAGAAGGTAATTATTGCGGATAATCTTAACGATCTAAGCAAACTTTCACTTAAAGATGAAAAAAACGGCACACAGACTGTGTCATATAATATTGCAGGCAAGGGCGAAATTGCCGAAGCCGTTGTAAGCCGCGTCAAAAACGGGATTGCTGTAAACTACATTGAACCGTACATGAGAAGACGCGATCCGAACAGCATGCTTATCGGCGATTCTCTTCCAACCGATAAAATGACTTATGAAAAAAAATTCGGTAAAAGTTTTGACGGACTAAAAAAAGAAACTTTTGACTGGATGAAAGAACAGGAGCTCGCTGTATTTCTTTTCAAAGCGGGTCAGATTGATATTGATATTTACGGTATCGCGATCGCTCCGGCTAACGCGGGCTTTTTCTGTCTGGGGCTCGGAATTCTTCAGGGGATAGTTGAAACTTCTTCAGTGCCTGACGGGACTGAGCCTAAATGCATTCTTTTTACGGCTCCTCCTTTCAGACATCTCTATTTCGAAGGCAAACAGATTGTCGTTCACGAAAGATCTGAAAATCTGCATGAAATTTACAGCTACAATCTCTATCCGGGACCGAGCGCGAAGAAAGGTGTTTATTCAGCTCTGATTGATTTCGGCGAAAAAGAAGGGTGGATTACCGCTCATGCATCCGTTGTTCAGGTTGTGACTCCTTACGGCAACAAAATTAACTTCATGCATGAAGGAGCCAGCGGCGGCGGAAAGAGCGAAATGCACGAACATATTCACAGGGGACATGACGGACGTATTCTTCTCGGAAAGAATGTTGTATCAGGCGACTCCATGTTTCTGACGCTTCCGCGCGGATGTGATCTGAGGCCAGTTGCGGATGACATGGCAGTTTGCCATCCATCGCTTCAGAAAACTGAAGGACAGCTCGGAGTTTATGACGGTGAAGCAGGCTGGTTTATCCGAGTCGATCATATCAAAAATTACGGAACTGACCCGGATATTGAATCACTTTCAATTCATCCGCAGGAGCCTCTTCTTTTCCTCAATATCGATGCGTCGCCTAACAGCACAGCGCTTCTATGGGAACACACTGAAGATGCTCCCGGCAAACCATGCCCTAATCCGAGATTCATCGTTCCTAGAAGAAATGTACCTAATGTAATAAACA
>DAOMHE010000261.1:0-2238 GCA_035430785.1 Spirochaetota bacterium
TCCTTTCGCGGTTGGGTCAATATCTGCCGTTATCTGTATATTTCTTCTGAAGCCGTTGTGGGATATTACAGAAATTCCCTCATGCGATGAGAATGTTGCTATTTGATTTAAAGGAACTAAATTACCTTGTTTATTTGATACCTTTAGAGTTTTCAGTGAGTTCAGGGATCTTCGCATATTATCAGGAAGTATGACGCGTATACCTATTTCTTCTTCTGTTTTCTTGATTTTTGTAGCAACTGTTCCGTCATAGCAGGAGCGTACTGCGGTTGCCACGTCATAAACGCTGACTCCTGCCCGTGCGGCAATTTCCGGTTTTACTCTGACATGAAGCTCTTTTTTTGAAAGTTCATAATTATCCTTTACGTCTTTTACGCCTTTTATCGTTTTGAGATAATCTTTGAATTCTTTGGATATTTCTTTAAGTGTAGCAATATCATCGCCTTTCACAGCGACAGAAACCGGCATACCTGTAGGCGGTCCGTTTTTTGCCAGATGAACTTCTATTTTCGGAAACAGATTGGAAAACTGACTCATATCCTGTCGCATTTTATCAACAATGTCAGAAGCTATTCTTTCTCTATCTGTTTCAGGAGTAAGATTGACAACGATTGAAGCATAATTCGAACCTCGTCTAGTATCCGGATCTCCTTCTTCGATCTGGCTCACTCCGACAGTAGTCGTGAAGCTGTCTAGTTCTTCTTTCGGAAGTTCGGAAACTATTTTCTCGATTGCGACAATGCGTGTGTTCATTTCTTCGAGAGCTGTTCCGGATTTACCTTCAAGTTTAATTATGAATTTCTCAATTCCGGTTGCCGGAAAAAGATCGAATTTTAGATGAGTTGCTCCGAAAAATATCGAAGCCCAGAAAATAACAAAAATTAAAACAGCGGTTTTATATTTGTTCCTTACGGTTGCTGTAAGTAAAAATTTATATTTTTTACGAATTTTGAGCGGTGAATGTATGTCTTCAGGCTTTTTTGATGCATGGTGATGAGCACGTTTCTTTTCCATGTCGTAAATGTGACCGGGAAGAATGAGCATCGATTCAAACCATGAAAAAACAAGGGCTGCTGAAACAACTGCCGGAAGAACTCATACGAATTTCCCGATTATGCCCGACATGAACATCAAAGGAGCGAAGGCAACTATTGTTGTCAGAATTGTTCCCGCTACAGGAACTATAACTTCGCTCGTACCCTGTACGACAGCCTGTTTGAGCGGAACCTTTTCTTCAATGAGTCGGTATATGTTTTCGCTGACGACAATGGCATCATCGACAAGCATACCGAGAACCATGATCAAACCGAACATGGACATTAAATTGATGGAAACATTTGCTGTCTCCATCCAGAAAAATGTTCCTGCAAATGAAAGAGGAATTCCCATTGCCGCGACAAGAGCTATGCGCCATCCGAAGGCAAAAAGAAGTGTCGCGATTACAAGTGCGAAACCGAAGGCTGCGTTGCCCTTTAATACATCAAGTCTTCTGACAACATATTGGGAAAGGTCATCTGTTTCAACGATCTTGAAATTCTCAGGCACGGTTTTTTTCAAAACTACGGACTTCATTTCTGACGCTTGTAACAAGTTTTATAATGTCATAGTTCTCTTTTATTCTGACCGTGAGATTGATTGACTTTTCTCCCATGGTTTTTGCGATTTCGCGTTCTTCTTCGAATGAATCCTTGACATTTGCCACGTCGGAGATTTTTACAGGAACACCTATATCGTTTGAGCGGATTATTATGCGTGAAATTTCCTGAGCTGTTTCAACCTGACCGATTGTTCTTATAAGAATTTCTTCGCTTCCGGTTTTGGCAATACCCCCTGGAAAATCGACATTCTTTCCTGACAGGGCATTTATTACATCGTTTAATGATATGTGGTAATCATTGAGTTTTGAAAGATTAACTTCTACAAGCATTTCGCGGTCGCGGTAACCTCTTTCCGGAACTCCAGAGACTCCAGGCATATCCTTTATTCTGTCCTGAAGCGCCTTGGCATATTTGCGCAGTTCAAATTCGTCCGCATCGTTTTTGATTCCGTTTTTATTTACAACTGAATAAACGACGACAGGATGCTGTTTAAGTGAAAGTTCTGTGACAATCGGATCATCCGCATCAGCAGGAATGTCTTCTGCGTTGTCTACCGCAGAACGGATGTCGGTAATCGTTTTGTCTTTATTTTTGAGATTAGGATCGAGTTTAACCAATATGGTTGAATTTGATCCTAATC
>DAOMHE010000262.1:0-2206 GCA_035430785.1 Spirochaetota bacterium
CTCAGATGGTAATCAAGCCGCCGAAAGCGGGAGACATTCTTCTGATTACACATTCCCATCATCCCGATCATTATAATTCAGTATTTGCTGATTCATTTCCGGGAAAAAAATTAATTGCCGAAGAAGGAAAAATTGAAACAGCCGGATGTAAGGTTACCGGAATTAAAGCAATTCATAATATGGGAGATCCGTATCTTGCGAAGGGCGGAACAGATTATATCTTTTTGATCGAAGCCGATGGTGTTAAGATTGCTCATTTCGGGGACATCGGTCAGGAGTCATTTTCCGATGAACAGTTATCTCTTTTGAATGGACTTGATGTTGCACTTATGCAGTTTGAAAATCAGTATAGCGGAATGCCTGCAGGAAGCGATAAAGGATATAATCTCATAAAGCAGATTCAGCCTAAAATAATTATTCCGACTCACGTTCAGGACGCTTCAATAAAAAAAGCCTGTGCGATGTGGAAACCTTATTTTTCTGTTAAAAACGGCGTAAAGATAACGAAAGGCATTATGCCAGGTTCAACTTCATTCATTCTCATGGGATATAATGGTTCTATATATTCGAAAGAATTAAATGCACAGCAATGGGATAACTGAAAATAATATTTCTTTTTAGAATGATAGTTGTAACTGCGCGGCGGAAAGCCGCGCTTTTTGTTAAGTTTCAGAATATATTTGTGATCATAAAAAGCTTGCTTATTTCTGCTGTTTAATCTTATTAAATGATAAATATTCATCAGGAAGAATTTATGAAAATATTATTTATCGGCGGAACGGGAACTATCAGCCGGGCCGTATCTGAAAAGGTTCTTGAAGAAGGTCATGAACTTTATCTGTTAAACAGGGGAAGCCGAAACAATGTTCTTCCCGGTGGAGCTGTAATCATTAAAGCGGATATTCATAATGCTGATGATGTATCCGATAAAATCAAAGGCATGAGTTTTGACTGCGTTGCCGATTTCATTGCCTTTACTCCCGCAGATGTCGAACGTGATTATAATCTTTTCAAAGATAAAACAAGTCAGTATATTTTTGTAAGTTCCGCCTCTGCATATCAGAAGCCGGTCGGAAATTATCTTATTAATGAAGGAACACCTCTGTGCAACCCGTACTGGGAATATTCGCGCAATAAAATCGCATGCGAGGATCTTCTTCTTAAACTTTACAGAGAAAAGAATTTCCCGGTTATGATTGTGCGCCCGAGTTATACATATGATGAAAGAAGCATTCCTCTCGCTGTTCACGGTAGAAACGGAAGTTATCAGATAATCAAACGGATGCTAGAAGGAAAAAAGGTTATAGTTCAGGGCGACGGGACATCTCTTTGGGTGATGACTTATAATAAGGATTTCGCGAAAGGTTTTACCGGACTCATTGGAAACATACGCGCAACCGGCGAGTCGTTTCACATTACATCAGACGAAGTGCTTACATGGAATCAGATATATTCAGCTCTAGCAAATGCTCTCGGCGTTGAATACAAGCCGTATTATGTGAGCTCGGATTTTCTTTCTAAATGCGGCAGTTATGATTTTACAGGGAGTCTCACCGGAGATAAATCCGCCTCAGTAGTTTTTGATAATTCAAAAATCAAGAAACTGGTTCCTTCATTTTGTTCTACCGTACGGTTTGATCAGGGAATGCGTCTTGCCGTAGATTATATAATGAAACACGAGGAGTGCCGTAAAGAAGATACGGAATTTGACAAATGGTGTGATAATGTCATTGCCGTTTTGGATGAATCTGCTGCAAAAATAAAAGCGATGTAAGGAGGAACTATGTTTATTGCCGCTGTAATTTTGCTTTCAATATCTGTGATATTTTTCGGAGTCTGGGTTCATGCGATGTTTGCGATGGTAAAAAAGAAGAAGCCTAAATTTCAAAAAGTTGACAGAGAAACGAAAACTTCAAAAAGCTCGATAGGCCCGACGGGTTTTTCTAAAGAAGTCTCTTTTGTAAAAGAGAAGGGCTATGAAGCAGAAATGAAAGCCGGAATGACTTACGGTGAAATAGCTGAAGGAATCAAAAGAAAAGATCCGGCAGTGTTTCTGTTTCTGCGTATAATGATCGGTTTCGGTGTCGGCATTTTAGCCGGCCTTGCATCAATAGGTTTGTTTGTAATAAATCATGGAAATTCGGACGGATATTTTATTCTGGGAGTATCGGGTTTTTTTACATTTACATTTCTGTTTATAATAATA
>DAOMHE010000263.1:0-2118 GCA_035430785.1 Spirochaetota bacterium
GGAGTACCATGAACTGTAACGACACAACACGTATAATCGACTACATAATAACAGGCAAAGAAAGCAAATCTTTCATCAAACACATCGAAGAATGTCCGGTCTGCGCAAAAGAATATCAGGAATTCATGAAAATCAAAAAGATGGCGTCAGAGGAAGAACTTTATATTTCCAATGTAAAACCTGAAAGCATTATGGAAAAAATAAAAATCAGAACAAAGGAAGTATCATCATATCCATGGGTGATAGCAATCATCGTGTCTCTGATCGGCATTATGCTTGTGTCGCCTATTACGCATGAACTTCAAAACAGCTACCCTGACGCGGGAAGTTTTTCAATAATCCTGAATCTTGTATTCGGTCTTTTAATCAGTTGTTTCATATTCATGTACATGTACACGCATCATGATAAATCGAAACGCATTGCGCAGTTTTTAAAGAGAGAGCATCATCATTTGATGCATATAGCAGACAGGTCGTTGAGGAGATAATCCTCAACTATCTTTACATTCGAAAATGAGAATTTTTTGATTACGTTCTCTACATCACGTATAGAATAATAATGATATTTTTCTTCTTTGTCGTTCGAACGTTCGCTCAAAAGATTAAACACAATGTACTTTGATGAGAGATCACAGAAAACCCCAAGAGCGTTTTCAAGAAACTCAATATTGTTTCCAAGATTGAGATTGAAAATTCCTGAACTGAAAACTACATCAAAAACCCTTGATGAAAATAATTCCGGTTCTGAAAAAGCATCTCCGTGAATAATTTCAATTTCAGGAAATCTTTCGCGTGCGGCGGACGCCATTTGAGGAAGAATATCTATTCCGGTATATTTAGTGCGTATTCCATGTTCAGAAAGAAAAGCATACAAATCGGCAAGACCGCAACCAACATCAAGGAGAGACTTTCCGGAAAGAGGAACATACTCGCTCAATACTGCAAAACGCGAATGCTGGGCTTCCATGCTTTCCCAGTCGAGAATCTCATGGTTAAGCCGGTCGTTTCCGAACTTCGGAACATAATGATCGCGGATAATCTCTATTCTTGAACGTTTATCTGGTGATATGCAATTCATGTGACCGGTCTATTCCTGCTAATTATTATTTCAATACTTTTTTCTTAACAAAATATATAAAATCCCGTATCAGAATCAAAACACAAACTAACCACAATAAAAACCGGTTGTCCGGATAAGGTGATATTTTACTGATTTTATTTTTTTTATTTCCCAAACCCCCTATTTGTTCAAATTTATATATCGTTTTCGGCCATTATTTAACATCCAGTTATTAATAGACCGTTTGTTTTTCTTGCTTAAAAACACTCAAAACGAAAAATGAGTTAATACTGAAGGGTGAAATAAAATTCGGTGAAGGAGGCAATATGAAACTTTTAATTGTTGATGACTCTAACATAATGCGGCGTGCGATAGAAAAATACTTGAGCGCCTTCAATCTCGAAATTGTAGGAAACGCCGGAGACGGAGAAAGTGCGCTTGCAATTTTTTCTGAAACTCTGCCCGACATTGTAACGCTGGATATAACAATGCCGCGCATGGACGGGCTTTCATGCCTGGATAAGATAATGCAGATAAAACCAGACACCAAAGTTATAGTAATAAGCGCACTAAAAGATCCTGCTACCGGCATTCAGGCTATAAAAAAAGGCGCGAGAGGATTTCTTTCAAAGCCGTTTTCACAGGAAGAGATTATAGAAGAAATGAAAGCATGCCTTGAAGATTCCGAATAAGGAGAAATAAAATGACTGAACTTGAAATCAAAGGATTCATAAAAGTTTTAACCGATTACTTCTTAAGCGTTACAGGATCTCCGGCAAATATGGGAGTTCCTTTTATCAAAGAAAACAGCACTGAAGTTTTCGATTACGTCGCTGTCATAGGAATTTCCGGCTCGCGAAAAGGCGGAGTATATTTTACTGCAAACAGACCGCTGCTCGAAGAAATCGCCCGTCATATTTTAGGCGAAACCGGTCTTGATGATGCAACGCTATATGATCTAATCGGAGAAATGACAAACACAATATCTGGAAACATGAGAGAACTTTTCGGAAGCACTTTTCTGATCTCCGTTCCCATAATTCTCAAAGGCAATATTG
>DAOMHE010000264.1:0-2108 GCA_035430785.1 Spirochaetota bacterium
TATGTTGATTTTTTCACAAGAAATGAAACATCAGCAAAGGCGGTTGCATTATGTCTTTATGAAATCAATAAATTTCTAAAAGACGGCATTACTGATGCTGAACTAGAAAGTGCAAAAAATATGCTAATAGAAACATTGCCTTCATATTTCCGTTCTCCCGGAGATATTGTGAGTACGTATGCCAGAAGCGATTATTACGGAAACCCTGATAATCATTATACGTCTTATCCTGATAAAATAAGAGCTCTTACAAAAAATGAAGTTATGGCTGCGGCTGAAAAATACATTAAACCTGAAAATTTCGTTTATGTAATTGTCGGGGATTCAGAAAAGGTAATGAATGTCAGAGAGGGTGATTTTTCATTTGCCGGTTTTTCACCTGTTATAATAAAGCCGGAAGACATTATGAAATACTGATTCTTTTTTCGTTTGTAAGGTTTTATTTTGTATTGAATTATTATTTTTTTCGATTATAATGAATTTTGCCGGGTACGGAATTAATACCGGAATAATGAGCTTACGGTGGTTTCGTTGAAAAAAATAAAAGATGATGCCTTTTTGAGTCTTTTTAATCTGTCTTCAAATCCGAAATTCATAATGGAGAAGGATTCGGGTAAAATTACTCATATCAATGAATCGTTTTCCCGCAGTTTCGGATATGATGCTAAATCATTAAAGAAGCTGAATGATGATGAATTCTGGGCCGGAGATAATTTTAAAACTAAATGGCTGGAGGAGCTTTCGAAGAAAGGGTCAGTTGTTGAATTTCCGGCATACTTTTATGATTTTTCGGGTGAAATACGAAGTGTCCTTCTGTATTCGGTTATTTCTAAAAATGATGACCTTGATATTATAATAACAGAAATAGTAGATAACACTGAGAAAGAAAAAATCGCCACAAATCTTCAGTCAACTATTCTAAAACTTAATGATGCTATGGAATCAATGATCAGCGTTATAGCTCATACAGTTGAATTGAAAGATCCGTATACAGCGGGGCATCAGAAAAGAGTTGCGATTCTTGCTGAAGCTATTGCCAGAAAAATGAAACTTCCGCAGAATGTTATCGAAGGAATAAGAATTGCTTCAATAATTCATGACATAGGAAAAATCGCCATTCCGGTTGAAATTCTTTCTAAACCGGGAAAACTTTCCCCTATGGAATTTGAACTGATTAAAACTCATTCTGTGGCGGGCTATAATATTCTTAAAGATATTGAATTTGAATGGCCGCTCGCAGAAATGGTGTATCAGCATCATGAGCGTATTGACGGATCTGGTTATCCCAGAGGGCTAAAAGGCGATCAGATTATCATCGAAGCGAAAATTATTTCGATTGCTGACGTTATTGAGGCTATTTCTTTTCACCGTCCGTACAGGCCTTCGCTCGGAACCGGTGTTGCTATACGCGAATTGAACGAAAAGTCGGGTATATTTTACGATAAGGAAATAGTAAAAATTTCTGTTGATATTCTGGCAGAGGGTATTGATCTTAGTTAATATGAGAAAAACTTCGCTTTTTGAAATACTTGAATCGATTTCTTTGTTCGCAAATTTCAGCAGGGATGAAATAGCCGAATTGATACCTCTTCTGGTTGAAAGAAAATTCCCCAAAGGCAGCCGCGTTATCAACAGAGGAGAAACCGGTGATTCGATGTTCGTTATAAAAGACGGTGAAGTCACTATCTGGTCGGACAATAATACGAATCTAGGTAATCTTCCGGCAGGATCTTTTTTCGGAGAACTCGCACTGATTGACAGACTACCGCGTTCGGCTACTGTTGAATGTGTTGAAGATTCAGTTGTGTATGAACTTTCCAAAAACGCATTTGATCCGCTGATTGCAGCAAATATAAGCATATCGAATAAGTTCTATTCTAATTGCCTGCACGAAACTTTCAAACGTTTCAGGAATATTGTTACTAATTTTACATTTTCGCAGTCAAACCTTCGGGAAAAAACAGCAGCGCTTGATGAAATATCCAAGGATCTTCAGCATGCAGCAAGGATGCAGCGTCTTTTTATCGGAACTGATTTTCTGGATTCTTCCGAATCTCTTCCCGGAGGAATAAGACGCAGTTATCTCTACAAGCCATGCATAGAAGTCG
>DAOMHE010000265.1:0-2097 GCA_035430785.1 Spirochaetota bacterium
GACTCATTTTGACCGATATGAACGGTGATCTTGTCGAAGAAAAATTATGGGGTGGGCCGGGATACGAAACTGTAAATGACGTCTATATTGAATCTTCTTCGTTTGTTATGTCTGGAACTGTTGACGGAAGCAATGGCTTTGACATGGTTCTTGTCCGCTTCGGTTATGATTTAACAGAAAAGAAACGGACAAATCTCGGAAGCAGTGATAACGAATACGGATGCGTTCTTGTAAAGGCCGGAAATTCTTTCTGTTATTTCGGCAAGACACCTGATTCTTCCGACGGCACGGTTTATAATCCGATAGTGAGAATTACCGATGAAGAGTTTAATGAAACCTTCGCGGAGACATTTGCATCAGGTAAAAGTGAAATTATAAAATCGGCAGTTTTTTCCGGAGGCGTAATATATTTCTGCGGAAGCTATTATGACGGCGGAATTTCTCAAAAAGGCGGACTGATCGGTTCTTATGTTCCGGGAGAAAGAGTAATAAACAAAAATTACTTCTGTTCTGAAAATATCGAATTGTTTGCGGGCATATATCCGAATGGTAACGCTTTCGCGGTATCGGTTAAAATCAGAAAGACAAACGGTCTCAGGGATTCTGACACAGCCATAGGAGAATTTGACGGAGTAAATTCTTTTTCTCTGAAAGATTCATTCAAAGCATCAAACAACGAAGAAGAAACAAGCTTTTTCAAGGGAACAACTGCGGGTTTTATAGCCGGCGGAAGCAGTTATAATTCATCAAACAAAAAATATTTCATCAAACTTCTGAGCGTGAACAGGGAATATCATGTTCAGTAAGAATATATTTTTTATAATCAGAAAAAGCATATCAAAGATACGATTATTTCTTTCAGTTATAATTCTATCTGTATTTTTTCTTTCAGGCTGCGGAAACTTTTTTGATCTGGGAGAAGACGACGTGGCAAACAGCTTCGACGCCGGATCGAGTGACGGAGCGGACGCTTTATCTGCGTCTACAAACTTCAGCGGAAAAGAGAGCGACGCCGCGCCGAAGATTGATCCTTTTGCCGGAGCGGTATATATTCCATTGCCCGGTATCGGCAATTACGGTTCGGTAAATCTTTCTTATCCGATAGCGATTCCAGCGGGAAGAGGCGGATTTGTTCCGAACGTTTCACTTTCATATTCGTCAAGCGGCGGAGATGGAATTTGCGGAATAGGATGGAGCCTTTCGAGCGGACTTCCTGTAATATCAAGAACAACTTCAAACGGCGAACTCTATTATGACTCGAGAGATACTTTTGTATATAACGGAAAACGCCTGATAAAAGTTTCGGGTTCATCAAAAAGCGAAGACGGAGTTTACCGCGCGGAAATAGAATCCGACTTCGCGCGACTTGAACTGTCGAATTCTTCTTCGGGCGGAGTCTGGAAAGTATATGATAAAAGCGGAACCGTTACTTATCTCGGCGAAACTAAGGATGAAAGAATTTACAGACCTGATAATGAAAACAAAACATATTCATGGAATTTTTCGCGCTCGGTAGATCTTAACGGAAACTATGTGCGCGCGGCGTACGACAGAAGCAGATATGAAACTGATAATGTGATTTATCTGAAATCGATTTCGTACACCGGAAACTATAATTCCGGTCTTGAAGCATGCCAGTATGTAAAATTTACCTATAAAGACAGGGATGATTTCTATGTTTCAAAAGCCGCCGGTTTTCCGATGAAGATCGACAGACTTCTCGATACCGTTGTCATCGGATGGATGGACGGCGGCGACGATGAAAAACTATGGGACTATACTCTTAAATACGTAACAGGAGAAGATTCCGAACGTCCTCTCATTAAAACAATTGTTTCTTCAAGAAATACAACAAAGCCTGAATTTATTATCAGAAGGCTGACCATTCAATTTCGTGGCAGGGAGTAAATAATCCGTTTGCGTCGGATGATGAAATTGATCCTCTAACGACTGAATTTTTTGAAGGAGATTTTAACGGTGACGGACTTTCGGACATGGTTGTGTTTAATCCGGAAACAGGCGACTGGAAAGCTGCTGAATGCTCGCGCACAGGCGGATATGAGTTTAAAAAATACGGCAATAAATTTAAAGGCTACA
>DAOMHE010000266.1:0-2089 GCA_035430785.1 Spirochaetota bacterium
GGGTTGTTTCTCCTGACAGAACTCTTTCGGATCCGTTTTGAAAAAGTGTTTTCATACCTTTTTTTACGGCGCATGTTTTTATTTCAGATGCATCGGCCTTTGTTATAATGAGGCGGCGCAGTTCATCGTCAAGCGGCAGAATCTCATAAATAGCGCTTCTTCCGAGGTATCCTATGTTGAGGCATTTTTCACAGCCCTTGCCGTGATAAAGCTTGATGTCTTTTGAAATCTTCAGAATTTTTTTGTCCGCGGCGCTTGCCTTGTATGATGTTTTGCAGTGCGGACAGATTTTTCTTAAAAGTCTCTGCGCGAGAAACGCGTTTACTGATGAAGAAATAAGAAACGGTTCAATCCCCATATCTATCAAGCGCGTTACGCCGCTCGCCGCATCGTTTGTATGCAGTGTTGAAAGAACAAGATGTCCGGTCAGCGCCGCCTGAACTGCAATTTCCGCCGTTTCACCGTCGCGGATTTCTCCGACCATTATAATGTCAGGGTCCTGACGAAGTATTGATCTTAAGCCTGAAGCAAAAGTGAGGTCAATCTTCGGTTTTACCTGCATTTGTCCGACACCGCTGAGCTGGTACTCAACAGGATCTTCAACTGTCAGAATATTTACTTTCGGAGAATTTAAGTGCGTCAGCATTCCGTAGAGAGTAGTTGTTTTACCGCTTCCGGTCGGACCAGTAACCAAAACTATTCCGTTAGGTTTAGAAAGAATTTTTTTTACGAGAGACAGATCTTCGGGTATGAAGCCGATAGAATCAATCGAAAAATTCATGTCGGATTTATTCAAAAGTCTTAATACGATTCTTTCTCCGAAGTAAGTAGGAAATACGCTTACACGGATGTCGATATCCTTTTTGCCGACTTTAATCTGAATTCTTCCGTCCTGTGGAAGACGGTTTTCCGCGATATTAAGATTTGCCATGATCTTAATTCTCGAAATCACCGCGTTCTGAAGTCTTTTGGGCGGTGACATTATCTGATAAAGTATTCCGTCAACACGGTAACGTATTATCAGTTCGTTTTCATACGGTTCAATGTGAATATCACTCGCTTTTTTGTCGACTGCCTGCGATATTGTTCTGTTTACCAGTTTTATTATAGGAGCGTCATTTGCCGCTTCCAGAATGTTTTCAGTTTCAAGAATGTCAGTTGAAAAAAGATCATAATCTGGATGATTTTCTGCGAGATCGCTTTTGATTTCACCTTCAAAATTTTCCGATATTACGCGGTAAATTTCCGTTTCTGTAGCAATAACAAGATGAATTTCATAATCGGGAAAAATTATTTCAATGTCTTCTACAGGCGCATTTCTCGGTTCGTTTACAGCGAGAAAAATTTTATTCTTTTTGATAGCGAAAGGAACCATCTTGTATTTAACAAAAAAACTTGTTTTAAGTTGTTTGAAAATACCTTCGGGATCTTCAAACTTGAGTTCTTCTCTGAATTCAAAATCAAGCTGTTTTGAAAGCGCACGAAGAAGAGCTTCTTCCGTTACGGCACCGCGTTTAAGCAGAGCCTCGCCGAAACGCAGACCGGTATCTTTCTGAAGCTTAAGAATTGCTTCGAGTTCAGTCTGAGTCAGTTCGCCGTTTTGAACAAGGATTTCGCCGATTTTCTTACGTGACATTTTATTTCACTTCTTTCTGTTCATTTTTTGTGTCATCGGTTGTATTTTCTTCCGGTTTGACCGGATGATCTTTTTCTTTCAATTCATTATCTTTGCTTTTTTCTTTATAATATTTGAATTCGCCGTTAAGCTTTTTGTGTTCATTGATTTTTTCATTTGAAATGTTTTCAATGACTTCTTTTTTCGTAGCTATAGTCGGAGATATAAAAATCAGAAGATTCTTCTTCTCGTTTTTGACAGTTTTATTTTTAAACAACCAGCCCAAAAGCGGAATATCTCCGAGAATAGGAACTTTGGTTTCTACAGTGCTTGCCTGATTGCTGATCAGGCCGCCGACAACGATCGTTTTCCCGTCATATACGGTTACTTTCGTTGTAATATCTCTTTTGCCGAGAGTAGGAGGCGTGTAGGTTGCTCCTTCAATCGTTCCTTCGCTGATTATTGAATTTGCTT
>DAOMHE010000267.1:0-2084 GCA_035430785.1 Spirochaetota bacterium
TACTTCCGATCTTTTAAGCGATGTCATGGCGAATGCCGAAGAAGGTTCGGCTTTGATTACCATTCAGGCGCATAAGAATTCCGTTGCCGTCGCTTCGCAGTTTGATCTTCCTGCAATCGTAATATGCAACGGCAGGAGTGTTCCTCAGGAGGTAATCGATACCGCCGAGGGCGAGGGTATTGCAATCGCTCAGACTAAGGATAATCAGTTTGAAATTTCCTATAAAATAAAAAAAGCAATTATGGAAAATGCTCTTTAAGGCAGATCTTCATATTCATTCATGTCTTTCGCCGTGCGCCTCGCTCGAAATGAGTCCTTCGGCGATTGCGGAAAAAGCCAAACTGGAAGGGCTTAATCTTATCGCAATTACCGATCACAATTCGGCACTGAATGCTCCGGCTTTTCTAGAAGCATGTGCCAGAACCGGCGGGCTTTATGCTCTGTTCGGAATGGAAGTTACAACGGCTGAAGAAATTCACTGCCTTTGTCTTTTTGATAACACGGATTCTGCTCTTGAGCTTAGTGAATTTATCTATTCCATTCTGCCGGAAGTTAAGAACAAGGCGGATAAATACGGCGATCAGGTTTACGTTGATGCTGATGAAAATATTCTCGGCGAGGTTGAGAAATTTTTGGGAGTTGCGGCGGATATCTCTTTTGAAAGACTCGGCAAAACCGTTCATGATAAGGGCGGACTTTTCATTCCGGCTCATATTGACCGTGATCTCTTCGGTCTTCTTTATCAGATAGGATATCTTCCTGATTATCCTTTCGATTCACTTGAAGTTTCGCGTCATTATCTCAAGCGCGGCTATGATCCCAATGCGATTACCGGAAAATACGGTTATCTTTCTGCTTCCGACTCGCATTATCTTGACGGTGTCGGTTCTGTTATCAATTATATAGAAGCTGAAGACTTTTCTATAGAAGCCTTACGTGCCGCAATCAATAAAAAGGGGATTGTTACGGAGTTTAAATGATTCCTTGTGATTAAATTCACACTTTTTGATGTTTTGGCGAATTAATATCTTGCAAATATACTCCGATTTTTTAAGATGGAAATAATTATGACAATTTATGTCTGCGTGAACAGTTTTTATGTATTGGTTTCGCGCAGTGCAGGGAATAATTAACAGGAGGGAATAAATATGTTTGAAAAGGAAGGAACTGCTGTAAAGCTTCCTGACACTCTTTTGAAGTTTATCGAGGAGTGGAAAGACAAGCCGGGCAATCTCATCATGATTCTTCACCAGATTCAGGAAGAGTACGGCTATATTCCGCGTGAGGTTGCGATTGAGCTTTCGAGACTCATTGACACTCCTCTTGCGAAAATTTACGGTGTTGTGACATTTTATCATTTCTTTAAGCAGAAAAAACCTGGAAAATACATGATTTCTGTCTGTATGGGTACAGCATGCTATCTTAAAGGCGGAGAGGATATTATCCTTGAATTCGAAAGACTTCTCGGTCTTCCTGTAAACGGAATAACCGAAGACGGACTATTCTCCCTTCAGGCCGTAAGATGTATCGGATGCTGCGGTCTTGCTCCGGTAATCACAGTTAATAAAGAAGTTTTCGGAAAACTTACAAAAGAAATGCTTCCGGGCATTATTGCGAAGTTTAAAGGTAACTGATGCAGTACTCCGTATCTGATTTTTTAACCGATATTGTTCAGAACTCAATCGAAGCTGAAGCTTCCGTTGTTACAGTCGACTACATTGAAGAATTTCCAATGCTGAATATTATGGTAGGCGATAACGGAAAGGGAATGGACGAGGAAACTCTTGCAAAGGCAAAGGATCCTTTCTTTACCGACGGAGAAAAGCACAAGGACAGAAAAGTAGGACTGGGCATTCCTTTTCTCATTCAGGCTGTTGAAGCGGCCGGCGGAGAATTTGACATCAAGTCTGATGTTGAAATGGGAACTGCTATTGAGTTTTCATTTAATCTTGAAAATGTAGACTGTCCGACCGAAGGCGATATTGCTTCGGCTTTCAGATCATTGCTTCTTTTCAGCGGAGACTACGAGATTCTGATCAACAGAATTAAAAACATCGCTGCAAAAAAGCTCAATCTCCGGGATA
>DAOMHE010000268.1:0-2083 GCA_035430785.1 Spirochaetota bacterium
ACCCGGGCAATGGCGTAATCTTTCAAAAGAAGAAGTAGCCGATCTTATGAGAGCCGATTAATGATTAATTTTCTTTATAACGTCAAAAAACATGTTGCTGTCACTGGGAAAATGCTCACATTATTGTTCTGCATTTTTACTACTTTTTCTTTTTTGAATGCTTCTTCGGAAGATATCAAAAGAATCATTATTGAAGGTAAGACAGATGAAATAAATTCCGGGCTTATTTCTTCATGGGATGATCCGGAAGAGACTCCTTTAACCTTTGCTGCAAAGAATTCGGAAGAATCCCTCCGGGCATTGATTCTGCTTAAAGCTGATATAAATAAAAAAAATTTTCATGGAGATACTCCACTTCTCGCCGCATGCAAATCCGGAAAATGGAGTTGTGCAAGGATTCTCCTTTCTTCAGGCGCGAATCCCAATGTTAGAGATTCTTCTAATAAAACACCGCTATATTATGCCTCTGCTGAAGATATAGAGACGGTTAAGCTAATAGTTGCTAAAAAAGGAAATGTTAATTCTTTAGACTTGCCCGCTTTAAATGCCGTTGAAAACGGAAAGACGGATATTCTTGTATTTCTTCATAAGTCGGGTTCTAAGTTATATTTGATAAAAAATCTGATTCATGCCGCAGCAAAAAGCGGAACAAAAGATACTTTGTATTATCTCGCATCCAAAAAAATGAACCTCAATGTGAAAGATCAGTCCGGAGCTATACCTCTTCATATTGCCGTTGAAAACGGACGCTATGACACCGCGGCTTTTCTACTGTCACGGAAAAGCCCAATTGATGCCGCGGATTACAGCGGCAGAACTCCTCTTATGCGTTACATAGAAAAAAATAATCCGCCATCGCTTGATTATCTTAATTTTCTTTATAAGTGGAAAGCAAGTTTTAAGGTTAGAAATAAAAACGGCGAATCACTTATTCATATTGCTCAGGCCGATAAAAATTTAATTCAATATTACAGATCAAAAGGTGCTGAAATAAATGCACGTGATAAATTCGGAAATACCCCTCTTCATGCTGCGGTGACTGCGGGAGATTCTGCCCGGAGTTCAATTCTGATTTCTCTCGGATGTGATGTTAATGCTCTGAACAATGTGAGAGTTTCGCCTTATGATATAGCTCTCAAATCCGATAATACAGAATTATCTCTTTTGCTTCTTAAGCATGGAGCCCGCCGTTCCGTTTCTTCAGAAAATTCCAATCAGACGATTTTAGCAAAAGCTGTTGCTAATGGAAACATCGATTATATCAGACAGCTTATTCCTTTAACTTCTGATGACGGAATTATCTCAGATGAAGTTTTACGTGCTGCTGCGTGTCAGGGAGATTATGCAGTTTTTAAAATTATATTTTCGCATTATCTGAAGGCATCTGATTCTGATTTTGAGAAAAAACTGTATGATTTATTTCTTTCGAATGATTCATTTTTTTCATTCGCTTATTCCGTTAAGAACTATGATCAATCACTTGTTGAAATGAATAAAAACTTTTTCACAAAAACTCCGATTGAAGTACTTTCCATTCTTTTCAGAGCAAGAGGCTCAAACTTTTCCTCAGCAAACGGAATTACACCCTTAATGACGGTATCTGCATTTGGAAATTCTGAAAGAGTAAAGTTTATTATTTCAAAAAGCGGAGATTTGTGGAAAAGGGATTCAGCAGGATTTACCCCTCTGATATATTCAATTCTTAATTCTAATAATGAAACCTTTGTTTCCTTAATTGAAGCACGTGCAGATGTGAACAGAGCAGATTACAACAGGTGGTCGCCTCTGTCTCATTCTGTAAACTGCGGAAATTATGAAATTACGGATAAACTGATTAATTCGGGAGCCATACTTGACTGGGCCGGATATGACGGTTTAACTCCTCTGATGATTGCTTACATCAACCGCGATAGAAAAATAATCGATCTTCTTGAAAAATCAGGCGCACGGATTAGAGCGGAGCAGAATATAATTATAAAAAAGAATCAATTGATCAAAGCTGCTTATGAGGGAGAATCTGTTTTTACCGAACAGCTTCTTTCTGAAATTGATGATTATGATTTTAAGGACAAGAAGGGCAGAA
>DAOMHE010000269.1:0-2076 GCA_035430785.1 Spirochaetota bacterium
TTCCGTCGCATTCCGTGCATGCGTAGCAGACCTTATTGAACTTTTCACGGGCAACCGCACGGATGGTTTCCATGCTGATGTTGCTTTCGTCGGATATTTCTATCTGAATTATTTTTCTGGCTTCTGAAATTATCCTTTCAGCTTCTTCCAGAGTTTTTGCAGTAGCTATTATATGACCGGCTTTTTCGACATTTGATTTTGGTTTGGATATTTTATCACCGAGATTAACGCTTATGAAAATTTCGTTGATTCCTTTAATCTGACGGGCTTCGTCGAGTCCGATTATTCTGTTTACGATTCCCGGTTTGGCAATAATCGCTCTTTCTATTGAGACAAGATTTTTTGACGGTTCAAGATTTGAAGGCTCTTCTCCGAGAGCAATTTCTATTGCGGCTTTCATTAGATCTATTCCGCTTGAAAGCGGAAAAGTATAAGTAGACATGAATCCGCCGGAAAGTCTTGCTGCAAGTTCGCCGATTTTTACGCCGGTTGAAGTAACTTTAATGTCGCCTTTTGCAAATCCATGGGTAATGTTGAGAGCCTTTATTCCGAGTGTCATTACACGTTTTGCTTCTTCTATTGTATTTTCAGGAAGAAAGGACGGCATGGTGTGTCCTTTTTCGATGAAAAAAGGCTGGTCTTCGATAATTCTGTCTGCGATTCCGGTAAACGTTATTTTTCCTTTATAAATGACGGCGTCAATTGAAAGTTCCGGACCGTCCATGAATTCTTCTATAATCAGTTCTCCGGAAGGTGAGGAATCTTTTGCATTCTGATAAGCTTCAGTAATCATTCCTTTTTCTTTTATAAGCATTACACCGCGGGCACCCATGTTGTCGCATGGTTTAATCACAACAGGAAACTTGAGTTTCTCACATGCTTTTTTTGCGTCTGCGAGAGACCAGACGGGATAGAATTTCGGTGAAGGAACTTTATGTTCTTTGAAACGAGTACGCATTTTAACTTTATTCGTCGCCGCTTCTGCATCTTCAAATTTAATTCCGGGAAGATTAAGTGCACTTGCTACTGCTGCAACTGTCATCGATGCATCAGTTCCGACTGTGAGAACACCGTTTATCGGTGTCAGTTTGTTCTGGCGTCTTGCTTCTCTTACGGTTCCTTCAAAATCACGTGTGCTTATTACAAGAGGTATGTCGGCAAACTTCATTCCGACTGCTTCAGGATTGTAATCGGTTACAATTACCTGAAGACCCATTTTATTAGCAGTCTGAATTGCCGGAAGCTGAAGCAATCCTCCGCCGATTATCATAATTGTTTTTTTCATTATGCCGTCACCTCTTAACGGAAAATAAAGAGAACAGGAAACCGGAACATGTTCGAATTATGTCTCATACTGTTTTTAAACAGTCAAGAACAAAAGGAAACAGCCGGCCGCTTTCCGTTTTACGCCAACAGAAAAACGAAAACCGGTCGGCAGAAAAAGAAAGTGTCCCGTAGGATTATCGGAATAATGACAAAAAAGATTAGCGCTTTATCGAAAGGGAATCAGCTCATAGCTTCTTCTATAGCCGAAAACAGATCATCTTTGTTTTCCAGACCTACCGACAGACGTATGAAATCATTTCCGATTCCGGCTTTTATTCTGTCCTGCTCCGGCATGTTTCTGTGAGTTGTGCTTGCAGGATGGATCATGAGAGTTTTTGCATCGCCGATGTTAGTGCAGTGGGAGATTAGTTTGATATTATCTATCATTTTTCTGCACGCGTCATAGCCGCCTTTGAGACCAAACCCTAGCATTCCCCCGAAATAATTGCGGAAATATTTCTTTGCATTTAGATGCGAATGATGGTCTTCAAATCCCGGATAATTGACCCATGCGACTTTTGAATGAGAAAGAAGTTTTTTTGCAATATATTCTGCGTTCTCGCAGTGACGCGGATAACGTACATGGAGCGACTCCATTCCATGAAGAAGCAGCCATGCGTGAAGCGGCGCCATGCATCCTCCGGTATTCATGAGAGTTTTTCCTCTCATTCGCATGATGAATGCGAGTCGGCCGTACTTATCCACAAAACTTTTTCCGCCTGGTGCGGATTCAAACATAAGAGGATAACG
>DAOMHE010000270.1:0-2035 GCA_035430785.1 Spirochaetota bacterium
TTCATTCGGCAATGTTGAATTTATCAGTCACTATGAAATGAGCGGTTCTGATCTTCATGCGAAAAATTCTTTCGCCGAACCGCAAAAAGTACTTCCACGTGAAGCAAAGACAATGCCTGTTGTTGACAGCGCTGGAAAAATATCAGTGGTTTTTCAGCCTTTGTCATGGAATACCGTTAAGTTCAGAGTGAAATAATTTTTTAATGCGGAGGCAATATGGGTTTTAAAAAAGATTTTGTCTGGGGAGCTGCATCAGCTTCATATCAGATAGAAGGTGCTTATAAGGACGGCGGAAAGGGTCTTTCCGTTTGGGATACTTTCACAAGAAAAGAAAATACAATTTTTGATAAATCAAACGGCGATGTGGCCTGTGATCATATTAGACTTTATAAAGAAGATGTTTCTTTGATGAAACAGATCGGGCTTCAGGCTTATAGATTTTCGATTTCATGGCCGCGTGTGATAAATTTTGAAACGGGGAAAGTGAATCCGGAAGGGATCGGTTTTTATGACCGCCTTGTTGATGAACTTATTGCAAACGGAGTCGATCCATGGGCGACTCTTTTTCACTGGGATTTTCCTTATGCTCTATATAAACAGGGCGGATGGCTTAATCCTTCTTCATCAGACTGGTTTGCGGATTATTCGCGCATCGTTGCTGAAAAACTTTCTGACAGAGTGAAAAACTGGTTCACGTTAAACGAGCCGCATTGCTTTGTCAATCTCGGTCATAAGGATGGAATACATGCACCGGGCGACAAGCTCGGCATGAAGCAGATTTTTGAAATCATTCATAATGCACTGCTTGCGCACGGCAAAGGCGTTCAAGCAATTCGAAACGCGGCAAAGAGTCCGGTAAAAATAGGTTTTGCGCCTCCTGCGTCTGTCTGCTGTCCTGCGACAAATTCGCCGCGTGATATAGATGCTGCCGTCAGAGGAAATTTTACAGGCGAGGTTCAGAATATATGGAGCCTTGATCTCTGGTTAGATCCCGTTTATAAAGGAAATTATTCGGATGATACTCTTTCAAGATACGCTGAATTTCTTCCTGAAATAAAAGACGGCGATATGAAAACTATCAGTCAGAATCTTGATTATTGCGGTGTAAATATATATCAGGGTTTTGCTGTTTCCGGAGAAGAGAATAATCAGATTAAAAGAATTTATCATGACGCAGGATACGCGCGCACTGCAATCGGCTGGCCTGTAGTTCCGGAAAGCCTTTACTGGGGAGCGAAATTTCTTTATGAAAGATACGGTAAGCCGATAGTGATTGCAGAGAACGGAATGTCTTCTACTGACTGGGTTTTCCGTGACGGATGCGTTCATGATGCACAGAGAATTGATTTTCTTGAAAGATATCTTTCAAGTCTGAAGAAGGCTGCCGATGAAGGTGTTCCTGTTGATGGATATTTTCACTGGTCATTAACTGATAATTTTGAATGGGCTTACGGATATACCGAGCGTTTCGGATTGATTTATGTTGATTATAAAACGCAGAAGCGCACTTTGAAAGATTCGGCGCTTTGGTACAAGAAAGTTATTGAGACAAACGGAGACGCTATATGAAAAAAATATTATCTCTGTTTGCCCTGCTTCTAATTATTGCGGCCGGGGCATGTTCAAAGAAAAAAACACCGGATAATATAAGCGATGAAATTGCTTTTAAGAAAGCGGATGAACTGCTTGCGAAAATGACTCTTGCAGAAAAAATAGGGCAGATGACGCAGATAGATTCATCTGTTGTTAATTTTACTGATATCACTGAATACGGAATAGGTTCGGTATTAAGCGGCGGCGATGCAATGCCGTCTGATATTCACGCAAAGGGATGGGCGGAATATTGTGATCGTGTGCAGTCAATGGCGCTTAAGACGAGACTTGCAATACCTATTATTTACGGAATTGATTCTCTGCACGGATCAAACAAAACAATGAATGCGGTGATTTTTCCTCATCATATCGGTTTGGGAGCTGCAAACAACCCGGCGCTTGTAGAAAAAATAGCACGCATTACGGCATTTGAATCAAGAGC
>DAOMHE010000271.1:0-2029 GCA_035430785.1 Spirochaetota bacterium
ATCAAATCTGCTGATGGTATACCTGTAAAAGATGAAGATTCTCTAAAAACCGTCATTAAAGAAAGTGCCGGTAAAAAAATCAGATTTGAAGTTATTCGTTCCGGGAAAACTATTTCTGTAGAAATGACTCCGCGTCTCAAAGAAAGTTTCGTTATTGAAGAAGCTGAATCGGATTTAAAGATTAAGACAATCAGATATGATAATTTTGACACTTTTAAACAAAGTATGAAAGACGGGAAAGTTTCTATAGCAGGTAATAAAGTTTTAAATATAGAAATGCTCAGAAATGCTTCAATTATTACAGCGGGACGTGTTGTTGAAGTTATAACTCCGGAAGCAACAATCAAGGGAAAAATCAAGTATCTTCAGGAAGGATTTGCCGGTATTACGTATTCCCGTGCACCTGAACTTGATATTGTAAAATTCCCTTTCGGCAAGTCTTTATCAAAGGCATTTGTTGATCCGGTTGATTTTATAGAAAAAAATCTTAAATCGTTCGGTATGCTTTTTTCAGGTAAAATTAATGTGCGTGAAAATCTTTCAGGTCCGATAATGATATCTAAGCTTGCGGGAGATACCATGCATCATAGGGGTATCTCATCATTCATGGTTCTGATGGCAAGGATTTCGATAATTCTTATGATAATGAATCTTCTTCCGATTCCGGCTGTTGACGGCAGTTATGTGATATTTTTTGTATGGGAAGGAATTACAAAAAAACCTTTAAGCGATAAAATTATGGGTTATATCCAGTATGCAGGTTTCATTTTTATCATGGCTGTCAGTGCTCTTGTTCTTTTAAATGATGTGGTTAAACTCTGGTTCTAAGTATTATGAGAAGGCCTACACGTAAAATATATGTAAGGAATTCCGACCTTGTTATCGGAGGCAATTCTCCGCTTTCTGTTCAGGGAATGACTAACAGGCCTTTGACTGATGTCGAAGGCAATGTCAGTCAGATAAATGAAATGGCGCGGCGCGGGGCATCACTTGTCCGTGTCGCGGTGCGTACAATCGAAGAAGCGGACTGCATTCCTCTTGTATTAAAAAGAAGCAGCATTCCGCTTTGTGCGGACATTCATTTTGATTACCGTATTGCGTTAAAAGCCATTGAAAACGGCATCAATAAAATCAGATTGAATCCCGGCAATATCACCGATCCGAAAAAGGTCGAAGAAGTTGTCAGGCTAGCTGCTAAAGAATCTGTTCCTATAAGAATAGGTGTTAATTCGGGATCGATCGACAAAAAGAAATATTCCGCTGTTACACCTGAAGCTCTAGTCGATTCTGCACTGCAGCATTTGAAAATTCTCGAAGATTTGAATTTTGATCAGGCGCTTGTTTCAATAAAATCTAGCGATATTTTTCAGACAGTTGAAGCAAACAGAATGTTCGCAAAACTGAATGACTATCCCTTGCATCTTGGTCTTACTGAAGCAGGCTACGGACTTCAGTCGGTCATTCAAAGTTCTATTGCAATCGGATCACTTCTTCTTGAAGGCCTGGGAGATACTCTTCGCGTTTCAATGACCGGTGATCCTGTTGAGGAAATTTCAGTTGCACGTGAAATACTGAAATCAACGGGTCATATTAGAAGCGGCATTAAAATTATATCATGTCCAACCTGCGGCAGAACTGACACGACTATTAATCTTGAAGATATAGCCAGAAATGTTGACCGTGAGCTTTCAAGCCGTTTTGAAAAAATTCTAAGTGATAAAAACAGAATTATTTCTGTCGCTGTTATGGGATGTGAAGTAAACGGTCCGGGCGAAGCCTCTCATGCTGATATGGGAATTGCGGGTGCGCGTAACGGAGAATTTATTTTATTCGCAGGCGGAGAACCTCTTAGAAGAATAAAAGAAAACGAGATAATTGAAGCATTATCTGCTGAAGCTGCTAAACTCATTTCATGAGTCATAATCTTTTCTTGATTTAATTCTCAACCGGTGTTATCATTTTCCTGATGAATAACATCATAACTGATACAGCAAATAATCATTTTTTCAGGATGATTGATAGTCATCCT
>DAOMHE010000272.1:0-1985 GCA_035430785.1 Spirochaetota bacterium
GGAAGCGCAGGTGCAGGGGAGTTTTTGTCCCAGGTTGTTGTGTTTAAATAATCGCGTATATACTGTTTGTCAAAACTCAACGGCGAAATGCCCGGAGTATATTTTTCTTTTTCCCAGAAGCGCGATGAGTCCGGAGTAAGAACTTCATCAATTAAAATCAGTTCATCTTTTACGATTCCGAATTCGAGTTTTGTGTCGGCTATTATGATATTGCATTTATCAAGAACTTCTCCCGCAAATGAAAACACTTTAAGTGTCATTTCGGAAATTTTTCCGGATAGTTCCTTTCCAAGTTCTTTCTGCATGTGCTCAAAAGCAATGTTTTCGTCATGGCCTTCATCGGCTTTAGTTGAAGGAGTGAATATCGGTTTTTCGAGTCTGTCAGCTAGTTTAAGACCGGTTGGAAGTGTGATTCCGCAGATAGCACCGGTTTTTTTATAATCATTCCATCCAGTACCGATGATGTAGCCGCGGGCGATACATTCGAAGTCTATTTTTTTTGCTCTTCGAGTGATGACTGCGCGGTCTTTAAGTTCATCATGATCACAAAAAGGTTTCGGAAATTTTTTGTAATCGGTTTCGACTATGTGATTTCTCATGAAGCCGATATTTTTGAACCAGAGATTTGATATGGTGTTGAGTATTTCTCCCTTGCCTGGAATTCCGTTAGGGAAGATGTGATCGAACGCCGAAATTCTATCAGTAGATACTATCAGAAGATGTTCATCGTCGAGTTCGTAAACGTCTCGTACTTTTCCGGAAAACAACTTTTTGGCGCCGGGTATATTTGTCTGCGTAAGAGCCTTCATTTTAACCTCATTATTTGTCATTATAATAACATAAAATTATAATTTTGCAATACACTTATTTAAAATCTCGTTAACAATCTGTGGGTTTGCCTTGCCCTTTGATTCTTTCATAACCTGACCGACGAGAAAGCCTGCAGCTTTTGCTTTTCCTTCTTTAATATCCGCGATTGACTGAGGATTAGCCGCAATAACCGCTTCTACTATTTTTTCAATTTCCGAAGTGTCAGAAACCTGAGTGAGTCCTTTTTTATTTACTATTTCTTCGGGATCTTCTCCGCTTTGAAGCATATCCGAAAATACTGTTTTTGCTATTTTCCCGTTTATGACATTTTTATCTACGAGAAGAAGAAGTTTCGCGAGAGATTCAGGTTTAACTATGAAGGATTCCATTTTTTCGGAATCATCAACATGGGCAAGAAGTTCGCTCATAATCCAGTTGGAAGCTTTTTTCGGATTTGCACCGTTTGAAACAGTTTTTTCAAAATATTCCGCAAGTTCTCTTGTGCTTGAAAGAACAGATGCGTCATATACCGGAAGCGCAAAGTCCTTCATAAATCTGTCAATCTTCGCGTCGGGAAGTTCTGCAAGAGATGATTTAAGTTTATCAATAAATTCTTTATCTACGATAACAGGTGCGAGATCGGGATCCGGAAAATACCTATAGTCATGAGAATCTTCCTTGCTTCTCATTGAATATGTTTCGAGTTTATCGGCGTTCCATAAACGTGTTTCCTGAACGATTGTTTCACCGTATTCAGTCATCTGAAGCTGTCTTTTGTATTCGAATTCAATCGCGAGTTTTACGGCTTTAAATGAGTTCATGTTTTTTATTTCGACTTTATTGCCGAGTTTTGTTGCGTCTTCCGGCATAATCGAAATATTGACGTCACAGCGAAGAGAACCCTCTTCCATATTGCAGTCGGATACTCCGATATAGCGCAGTATCTGCTTGAGTTTTGATAGAAATTCATAAGCTTCATCACCGCTTGATATATCCGGTTCGGTTACTATTTCGATGAGGGGAGTTCCCGAGCGGTTAAAATCGACGTATGAATAATTTTTTGAAGCGTCTTCGGGATGAACATTCTTCGCCGCATCCTCTTCAAGATGAATTCTGTTCAGGCGTATGTCTTTAAATCCTTCTCCGGATTTGACTCGTATTTTTCCGCTTTTGCA
>DAOMHE010000273.1:0-1955 GCA_035430785.1 Spirochaetota bacterium
CCGAGCATGTCGGCATCTCCTTTTACCGCGTGAATACGCCTGAAGATTTCATTTAATCTTTCATAAAATTCCGTAGATGATTCGGACATAACGGAATTAATTTCAGCTAAATCCGTTTCAGCTGATGAAAGAAAGTCGCGCATTGATGCCGGTTCTACATGGAGTATTCTATAGAAAAGTTCCATTTCAACTGATGTTATCTTTCTGTTTTCTTCAACTTCCTGCGAAAGCTCTCTTTGCCTTGTGATGTCGCGTATTACAACCATGAGTTTTGATACTTCAGAATTTTTAACAATACGCTTGAATATAAATTGAAAATACTTTACATTAAAACCGCCGTTAAGATTGTCGAAGGACAGTTCAATTTCCGGAATCGGATTCATCTTCTCGACTATGCGGAAGCTTTTCTTTTTGTCGAACGCGATTTCAAGAAATTCATCAAGTATAGCTAATACGTTTTCGGGAATGCGCGAGCTTAACAAGTCCTTAAAGTTTTTTCCGGCAATTAATTCCGTTGAAAAAAGATTCTTCATCGAAGCGGAATGATACTGGGAAATTGTTCCGCTTTTATCGATTAGTATCAGTCCATCGGAAACATTATCAAGAATATTAAGATATTCTCCCTTTTCGACAGTACCGGATTCGAGTTTTCTCATTACAGAATTATACATTTTTGCAATCTGGCCGATTTCAGTGAAGGGTTCTTCCGGTGCGCGCAGAGACAGGTCGCCTGTTTTTGACTGCGCTTCAAGTACGGAAAATAATTCAAAAATTTCAGTTGTAACACCGTGCTCGGTTTTATTTAAGCCTGTGTGCTCGTCTTCTCTTGAAACTCTGAGGGGCGAGATTTTATTTATAATAAAAAGAACTAAAAACGCAATCCCGAATGACCAGACTCCGCATGAAGCAATTCCGATTACCTGAATTTTCAGCTGACCTATGAATCCCAGACCCGTATTTAATATTGCAGAGTCTCCGAAAATAGCTACTGCGATTGTTCCCCATATTCCGGCAACAAGATGAACAGGTATTGCACCTACCGCGTCATCGATTTTAAGTTTTTCAAGGATGATAGTCGCGGCAAGCATTACGGCTCCTCCGACAAATCCGATTATGACTGATTCTAATTCTGTAACAGCGAAGCACGATGCAGTTATTGCAACAAGTCCGGCAAGCGAACCGTTCAGTACCAGGAGTATATCAGGTTTTTTCAATATCGGCCAACCGACCATAAGCGATCCGATCATTCCGGCTGATGCTGCAAGCGTCGTGTTGAGAATAATAGAAGGAACAGTTGCATTCATCGCGAGAGTACTTCCGCCGTTAAATCCGAACCAGCCGAACCAGAGAATCATTACTCCAAGCACTGTAATGGGAATATTGCTTCCGTTTATCTGGCGCGTAGTTCCGTCTTCCGCGAACCTTCCGCTTCTCGGTCCAATTATCAAAAGTACGGCGAGAGAAACCCATCCTCCGACTGAATGCACAACTGTTGAGCCCGCGAAGTCAATAAATCCGAGTTTTCCCAGAAATCCGCTCGGTGAGCCTTCCATAAAACCGCCCCATGCCCAGTGGCCGAATATGGGGTATATTATTACTGATAGAAGCGCAGTCGAAATTATGTATGAGGAATATTTCATTCTTTCGGCAACAGCTCCAGAAACAATTGTTGCGGATGTGCTGCAGAACATTACTTGAAATAAAAAGAAGACTGCGCCCCATATACTTACGGGATGAAACAGAAAATTGTCACTGCCGATAAAACCTGAAATTGATGCGCCGAACATCATTGCGAATCCGCATGCCCAGAAACACAGTGTCGAGATTCCGAGATCTGTAAGGTTTTTTATCGCGACATTGATGCTGTTCTTTGAACGGGTTAGTCCCGATTCAACCATCGCGAAGCCCGCCTGCATAATGAACACAAGGGTTGAAGCGATAATGATCCACAGTAT
>DAOMHE010000274.1:0-1953 GCA_035430785.1 Spirochaetota bacterium
ACTACTGTAATAGGCGGCAAGGACGATCCTAATGCGGCTATTTCTGAAAATCTTCAGGCTGAAATAGATAAAGTTGATGCTTCTGTACGTAACGAAAGAATTAAGAAAATAGCTTTTGTTGTAATACCTTTACTTCTTCTGGCTCTTTTAATCTATTTGATAGTAATTATTGCAAAGAATGCTGCAAAGGTTCGCGGAACTGTTGAATTTAAGCAAGTCGGAACTTTCCGTCCTGAGATTAAGCAGGTGGATTTAGGTCAGTTTAAAGAAGGAAAGGTAACAATCGGACGTAATGCGCTTGATACTTACAGAATTATGGATTTTTCTGACAGAAAACCTGTGATATTTATAGCTAAAAAGTTTTCCGGTGCATTAAAGGTTATTATTGATGAAGATAACAGTACTCCGGTAGAATTTGCAGGTAACAAAAAAGAAGTATTTCTTCGTGAAGGAGACACTTTTATAGCCGGAGGCTATCAGTTTACCTATTTCGAGAATGAACAAAAGAAGTAATTGACATAAAATAAAAGCGGATTACGATAATCCGCTTATTTACTTTAGCTTACCTATTTAAGGAGGAAAATATATGGCGATTTCCCAGTTTCCTAAAAGCCCTAACGCTGTCCATCCGGAACAGCCTAGTGCAGTCGGTTCCAGAAACTCGATTGTACAAGAGGGTAGAAACAAGATTTCGGAAGCGGGTTTGATTCTTGAAGAAACAACCCAGAAAGTGCTTAATGAAGTTGAGCAGAAGCTTCCAGAAGAAGTTTTAGCAAGATTAGATGTAATGGGCGGATTGAAAGAAAAGCTCTACAATTACATCAACCAGACCTATGTTAACATGTTCAACCGTTACACAGTAACGATGGAAGACGAATTTATTAAAAAAGTTCGTGATTTCGTGGACAAAGAAGAAGCAAAAGGTCTTGCTCGCTACACTCCAAGAGAGCTTGTAGAACTTCTTGATAAGATCGGCGGCGGTGACAAGTTTAATACCGGTGAAATTGAAAAATCAATGGTAAACATGTTTGGTCACTTGCAGGGTCATATTCAAAGAGGTATGAACGATCTTGAAAATGAAACAAATGCAATTCTTCGTCAGAAAACTGATGTCGGTGCGTTTATCCGCGGTGAGAATGCGTATGCAATTCTTAAGTGCGTATTCAAAGACAATGAATTCCGTCCAAAATATGTTTATGACGTAAAACTTTCCATAAACATTCTCGACAGTGAACTTATAAGCCCAATTTATCATTATCAGGTTACAGTAGAATCTCTTCTAAAAGACGCGATCCAGAAGCATATTCAGGAACTTATCGACCGTCAGATTGAGGAGCTCAAAGAAGAACTTGTTGATCAGGGTGCTAAGGAACTTTCGGGTTCTGAAGTTATGTTTGAAAAAATCAAAAAAGTTGAAAACTTTACTGATGATATCAAAGATGACGAAAAATCAAAGAGATACACTATTCTTGCGAAGAAATTCCTTGATAAAATCGAAGGTCTTCGTGCGCAGATCGACCTTGAGGATTATGATCCTCTTAATATCCGCGAAAACATTAAACATATCATCGATGAAGAAAATATCCGTAACAGAGGTTATAACACAGCTGTTAATGCGATTACTTCGATTCTTGATACGTCTAAACTCGGGTATCAGGTTTGCGATAACATGAAGAATGCCCGCGTGTGTCTCATCAGAGAATATGAAGAAATCGACAAACAGGTTCTTCCTGATGAAAGATATGACATCAAGCTTGCTTTCTACGATCAGAATCAGCTCAGAGAGATGGTTCGTGAGTATGACAGGCAGATGGATGCTTTCACTAGAGAGATCCATATGCTTGCCGACGTTACTGAAGCTCATTATCAGTCAAGTAAGAGATTCCGTTCTCTTAAAGACTTCGATGATCTTTCAAAACGTCTCATGAGCAGAGACTGGCTTAGAAAGAAAGA
>DAOMHE010000275.1:0-1946 GCA_035430785.1 Spirochaetota bacterium
TGAAAAGTCCCTCGCGCCCGGAATCGGGATAAACAGCCTTTCCGCTGTTCATTTTCAGAGCAGGGTGCATGTTTTCAGATGCAATAAATACAGAATCAGAAAAAGGTATCAGATTAGATGATGTTTCTGTTATGTCGCGGATGTTAACGGGCTGATGTATGTTGATTTCATCATTATTGTTTTCAAATAATGTTTTTTCATGAACTGCCTGCAGAAGATGAAGATCAAATGCAAATGAATAAAAAAGAGCGCTGATCCGGGTAAAAAAGGAAGAAATATGATCCATTGTTTTTATTGATCCGTTTATGATTTTGCGGGCTTCTTCCTTGGTTATTTTTTCGTTCGGAACATTGATTTTGTAAGAATTCAGATCTTTGAGAATATCCGTATAAACCGAAATTCTGCGTTCGAAAGAATTCTTGGTAAAAATTGAAGATTCAATACGGGTTTTGCCGGAAGAAAAAATCACGCTGGTTCCGTCGAGAAAAGGAAGATATGCCTTTTCGAAATAGTGAAGCAGTTCATCTATGAAGGTCATGTAATCGTCATTTTTAACCGCGACGGTGTCAATTCTGCGTTTGTTAATTATTTTCCATTGTTCTTCAAAAGAAGAAAGAAGAATATCCGATCCTTCGAACTTCATTCCGATCATTTCAACTATTTCGTCAAGATGCCTGAGTTCTTCCTTTATCAGCTGAATTTTTTTCTGTTTTACTGATTCTTCGTCTTTTCCGTATTTTTTCAGGGTTTCGGCTGAACAGTTCCATGAATCAATTTTCGGCTGAAGAGGCTTTATTGAATAATAGCTTATTATTTCATTTTCAGTCACAGGTCTGCGGAAAACAAGGCATTCGAAATAAATAGAAAGAAAGGAGCAAAGCGATTGAAATCCGTACTTGCTTTCAAGAATTTTATCGAGAGATCCTTTTGCTTCGGTAACTGTAGGAATAAATGAACGGATTGTAAGCATGTAATCGAAAATCAGTTTCTCTTTTTTAAGGTTTCTTGATTCTTTTCCGCTTCGTGCAGAATCGGAATCGTCAGGTATCAGTGTTTCTTTTATCAGATCCGGCATTTCGCGTAGTTTAGTTTCAAAAGACAGAATTATCTTTTCCTTTGTGTCAATAGACAAAAGATCAAAAGAAAAAGCATAAATCATATATTGTTTGAATTCGTTTTCAAAAGTCGGAGCATCATGCCATTTCGCTTTTCCGTAGTCAAGAGAGCTCATTGGAGCAATTGAAAGCCATAAAGATAGATTTCTTAAATAATTGAATATAAGCGGATCTGTTATCTGTTGATCTGCAACTATCATATCGCAGACGGAAATTATTCTCGGAAGTATTTTATCCTGATGAGCATTTATTTCAGACAGAAGCCTGAAAAATTTCTTTGAAGGCACGAGTCTTTTTTTTATGGTCAGGCTGAACCAGTTTCCGGAATGCATGAGATACTTCTTTTTAAAAATATTCAGATGATGGTACTTTGAATAAAGTTCATCAATGAAAACGGAAGAAGATGCCTGACCGGATAAAACGGGTACAAATGACTGTGAAGATTTTTTTTTGGTAATAATCTTCGGTGCGGTTTCGATTTTTCTTCCTTCTGCTTCAGTTTTTTTGTCGGGGCAGTTTTTGACCAGGTCGATTACTGCGCCGTATTTTTCTTCGGGAAGAAGCTTGTCGTTGGAAAGAAGGGATTTTACGACATCCATTTTTGACGAAGGGATATCTTTGCTGAGGAGCATATGTTTTGCCCGTCTTTCAAGTCTTTTTGCGTCAGCCGTTGCCATACATGATTTATCAGGTATTGAAATAATCTGTCAAGATTAATAGAGCAGGCAATGCGGCTTTAGCTGAAGAAGGATTGCCTGAAAAAGCGGGCTTTACTCCTTGGGATGAACTTCAAGAATTTCAGTAAATCCTTCCCGTTTTTCCGGAAGCTCG
>DAOMHE010000276.1:0-1923 GCA_035430785.1 Spirochaetota bacterium
ATATCGAATCTGGGATTCATTGCCTTTCCGTGGAATTTTCTCGGATATTCACAGTATCCGCTGGTATCATATATTCAGACAGCTTCAATAGGCGGTGTCTATGCTGTAACATTTGCGGTGCTATTTTCCAATATTGTTTTTACCGATTTGATGATAAAAAGAACGATGTTTTCTAATTTGAAATCAAAAGTTTTATTAATTGCAGTGTTGAAAAAAATCCGACCGGTCATTATTCTAAACTGTGTTATTATACTTTTCGGAATTGTCAGACTTAATATGCCGCAGGAAAATACTTCTCCGAAGAAAATGAAATTCGTAATTGTGCAGAACTGTCAGAATCCCTGGGATAACTGGATTCAATACAGATATCAATATCTCAATGATCATTTGAATTTTTCTCAAAGAATAATTGATGAAAATCCTGATACGGATATGATCGTTTGGAGCGAATCGGCTACTCTTGAACCGGTAAGTTATCAGTTGAGACACGGCCAGCATTCGAAATTTGTTCAGATAATTTCTGATTATGCAAGACAGCAAAGCAAATATATTCTCACGGGTGAAATCGGAAAGGAAAGACCTTCTGTCGGAAAATCAGAATGGTATAACAGTGCTTGTCTGATATCTCCGGATGGAAATCTTGCAGGATATCATTATAAAACTCATCTTGCTCCCGTAGGAGAATGGTTCCCATACGCAAAATGGTTTCCTTCTTTCCAGGAATATCTCTATTCAATGGGTTCTTCGGATTTTACACCCGGTAAATCGATGACAATTATGAAAGCAGGAAATTATTCATTCTTTACTGCGATATGTTATGAAAGTATTTTTACCGGAATAAACAGAAAGTTTCCCAAGGCCGGTGCTGATTTCGTTATTGTTATCACAAATGACGGATGGAGTGATTCGTATCAGGGACATTATCAGCATTTTTCATCATCGGTATTCAGAGCGATTGAAACAGGGCTTTGGTATGTGAGAGCTGGCAACAGCGGAAAGAGCGCATTGATTAATCCGGAAGGAAGAATAACTGCCGAGATGCCGATATTGAAAAGAGGATCATTCGCTGCCAGCGCTGATTTTTCTGAAAACAGAAAAACTTTCTATTCGAAGTTCGGTGATTCACTTTTGTTTTTATATTTCTTTGTGTGCATAATGTTATTGATTTTTTCACTTATTAAAACAAAACTTGCGGAGAGAGGTCGGTAATTATGAAGTCAAATGTTATTATTTCTAATATTTTCAGTCTGTTTGTCGTTGCGATTGTAATCGAAACCGCAGTATCGGCTCTTTTTTCCATTACTGCCGTTAAGGAACATGAGCGTAAAGTTTTAATGAAAAGCATGAGAGAAGCTATTACATTTCTTGCTGCGTTTTTCTTCTGTTTTGTAGTTCCTGAAATAAGGATTTTTAGAGAATCTGGCATTAAAATAACGGGGATGGCTGATACAATTATAAGCGCTCTCTTAATCGCAAGAATGAGTGACATCGTCAGGGGGCTTATTTCTAAACTTAAAGGGGAGTAACCCCCTTGGTTTAGTTTTCTTTTACCTTATTGTATTCGTCCACAATAAGATCGGTGATTTTGTCTCTAGCTTCTTGTGTGATCGGAAAAAATACGTCGACATACTTTCCGGTTTTCTTTTTGTTCGAAGGCATACCAATGAATATTCCTTTGTCTCCTTTAACCACGCGAAGGTTTTTTACCACAAACTGATTCATGATAGTCACGTTCGCGAAAGCCAATGTTTTGCCAAGGTTATCCTTTGGAAAGATTCTTACTTCAGTGATGATGTTCTCCATAAGTAAAAAACCCCTTAAGTGTATTGATTTTTTATACAAGTTCAGAATGTGAAAGTCAAGAAAATTATTATATTGTATATTACGATTTGTTCTGATGTTATACTGCATATGAAAACATAA
>DAOMHE010000277.1:0-1899 GCA_035430785.1 Spirochaetota bacterium
ACGCAGACAAAAGAAATCGGCAAAACCGGGTAAAGGGTGTGAAACACCCTTTGAAGTCTGCCCGCATCGCGGGCATCTTTAAAACAAAAAAGCGTTCCGGATTGGAACGCTTTTTTTATAATCTCTAATGAAATTAGAATCTTATTTTGCTTTTGCAACGATTTCTTTGAAAGCGTTGAAATCCTTGATAGCGATTTCAGAAAGCATCTTTCTATTGATCTTGATATTCGCTTTATCAAGAAGACCGATAAGCTTGCTGTATGACACACCGCAGATTCTTGCAGCTGCATTTATACGTGCGATCCAGAGAATTCTGAACTCACGCTTTTTTCTTTTGCGGTCTTTATACGAATGCTGAAGAGCCATTCTATGAGCGTCTTTAGCTGTTCTATAAAGTCTTCTTCTTCCGCCTATATAGCCTTTTACGGCTCTCATTATCTTTCTTTGTCTTTTATGGTGAACTAAACCAGTGGTTGCTCTTGGCATACTCTAACCTCTTAAAATATTCGTCTTACGCGTAAGGAAGCATTCTGCTGATTCTATCGAATTCAGGAGTTCTTTCCGCAAAAGTTCCTCTGAGCTTTCTTTTTCTGCCCGGAGATTTACACTGAAGCTGGTGTCTTGCGAAAGCGCTAGCTCTTTTAACTTTACCTTTCTTCGTGATGGAGAATCTTTTTTTTGCTCCGCTATTCGATTTAATTTTAGGCATTATTTTCCTCTCTGTCTATATCTGTCTTCTTACCCTTGGCGGATTGGGATACGCCCGGAGCAAGGAACATTGTCATACTTTTTCCTTCAACCAGCGGTCTTCTTTCTACAACCGCACAGTCTGCAAGTTCACTCTGCATCTTTTCCATTACCCTGAGTCCGAGTTCGGAATAAACTATTTCTCTTCCGCGGAACATCATAGTAACCTTAACTTTATCTCCCTTTTCAAGAAACTCTCTCGCATGCTTAACTTTATGAGAATAATCATGTTCATCAATAGAAGGTCGTAATTTCACTTCTTTTATGTGAACTACCTTCTGCTTCTTCTTGGCTTCTTTTGCCTTTTTGATCTGCTCAAAACGGAATTTGCTGTAATCTGATATTTTAACAATCGACATATCCTGTTTGGATATCTCAATCAGATCAACTCCTTCGTCTTTTGCCATCTGAAGCGCTTCCGCGAGAGAAACAACACGTGGTTCGTTCTCACCGACTAATCTGACGCTTGGGCCGTCAATTTCCTCATTCAAGCGATGCTCTCTGGCATCCTTGCGGTCTCTGCCGCCTTGCCTGCGATTTAAGATATTCCCCTCCATAGAGATAGAAAGATTTTGACCAGAATGCCACACGGCGCATATTTTTAGCAACAATAATTCAGGATAATGACTGAATTAATCGCTGAAAACGACATAATACAAGATAAAATTTACTTTATCAGTTATTTTCAGATTTTATCAAAGCGATAAAATCATCACAACTCATAACTTCAGGCTTATCTGAACCGCGTCTTCTGACGGATACCGAACCTGATTCAATTTCCTTCTTACCAAGAACAGCTACATAAGGAACACGGCTTGTCACGGCATTTCTTATTTTATATCCCATTGTCTCATTTGACAAATCGATATCAACTCTGAGACCTTCCTGCTTCATCTTCGCCTGAAGCGCTTTAACACCTTCAGCTTCGTTTTCTGAAACGTTTATAATAACACACTGAACCGGAGCAAGCCACACAGGAAACGCGCCCTTGTAATGCTCGACAAGAATTCCGAAAAATCTTTCAAGCGAACCAAGAAGTGCACGGTGAATCATTATAGGACGGTGATCCTTTCCGTCAGAACCGGAATACGAAATATCAAATCTTTCAGGAAGATTAAAATCAAGCTGAACAGTCGAGAGCTGCCAGTCGCG
>DAOMHE010000278.1:0-1882 GCA_035430785.1 Spirochaetota bacterium
AGTAACCTGATTTAAAACAAAATCCGAAACAGCAACGATGAGCTCATTTGCCTCCTTGATATTTTTCGCGATATCCCCGATAGCGCTGAGAGCCTCAGCGGATTTAAGCTTGCCTGTTTTTGATTTTTCAGCATTGAGCTGGATTATACCGCTGATGAGATCAACGCTTTTATCCGTCTGATCTGCAAGAGCCGAAACTTCCTGAGCAACTACTGCAAATCCCTTTCCCGCATCTCCCGCACGCGCCGCTTCAATGGTTGCGTTAATCGACAGCATGTTTATCTGTTCGGAAATCGTACTGATTATTGACAGAATATTTATCATCTGAGCGGAAGACTGATCCATTTCATCCATAAAAAGATTCATCGATGAAATATTGTCCCTGCAGAGATCGGCTTCTTCAGAAATCATTCCGCTTTTTTTTAAAATATCTACAGTCATATCTTCCGTCTGACGTATTCCGGAGTTCAGCGATTCCATCATCGAAAGAAGACTGCGCATGGACTCTTTCTGTTCAACAGCCTTAGCCGCAACAAGATTGATGCCTTCGGAAATTTTTGCCATTGATTCATTTGCTTTTACGCTTTCGCCGGCCTGTTCGAATGTGCTGTTTTTGAAAGATTCGGAAAGAACAGACAGATCATGAGAAACAGAATATAAACGGGCAAGCATCGTCTTTATTCCCTTTATGGTATCAAACATAACACCGCAAAATCCGTCTAGTGAAGAAAGAAGAATACCCGCTTCATCCTTCGAGCTGGAATGCTGAATGCTTTCAATGTTGCCCTCAGAAATATTTTTCGCAAGAGAAACCGCTATTTCCATTTTTGAAGTTATCGAATGAGCAAACTTGACTGCAATAATACTAAACAGAACCGACAGAAATATACCGCAAGATAAAACTGCTATTTTAATTTTGGCAAATGACATCAGGGATTCTTCTTTTTTAGCGCATGAAAAAAAAGCTCCCTTAAACAATCCGCCTGACATCAGAGGGAGGTACGAAACATAGCATTCCTCTTTGTTGAGAAACTGAATACCGAAATACGGTTCGCCGATTGATATTTTTCTTTTTATTTCATTTGGTATCTTGAGATTGTCCGGACGCGATCCGGGAAAATACGGAATATTGGAAACTAAAATTGAATCCTCAAGAAAAATTCCGCTGCCTCCGCCGTACATCGCCTGAACCATGTCGACGATTTCGTGATTATTGTTTAGCACATAACTTCCGCAGTAGAGAAAATCACCGTCGATGGCAATATCCTCCGAACCCGAAATTCTAAAAAGAGTCTTCTTGATTGTTTCTGTTCTATGAGAAAGATCCAGTTCAATTTTTCTTTCACTGTCTCTTTCAACGAGATAGAGTGTAAGAAAAAGAGCGATGATAAGCGACACCGCGACGGAGATAATCGAAAACAGCATAAATTTATATTTGATAGACATGACAAACCCCTCGGGCAGGCTACATGCGAAATAAAATTTATGCTTAAATTTATTGTAAATTTTTCATCAATAATCAGTTCAAGATCATGTATTAACATCAAATACTAATAGCATATTCAAACATCTTCATAAACATTTGATTCACGGAATTTTTTGATTCTTGCAGCGAAATTATCATACCGAATTACGTATATATTATTGACAAAGAAAATTATTGATAGTAGATTGAGGTGGATAATGAGCGTAGCTATGGAATTTACGAAAGAACAGCTTGAACAGATAGGTTCGTATATCGAATCAAACTTCGACCGCTTCGGTGCGAAAAGTAATGTCATTCAGCTTCGGCCATACGACATTCAGCTCATAGAACGCATGACGCGCATCGAAGAAGAACTCAGAAGCCAGCGCGAATTGATGCAGTTGGGATTTAATCAGA
>DAOMHE010000279.1:0-1876 GCA_035430785.1 Spirochaetota bacterium
TTTGTAGTTCATTATCTGCAAAGGCTCGGCGGACATATTGACGAACTTAAACGCATGCTTGATCAGTATAATCAGGCTGCTGCCATGACCGGCAAAACATTCGAGCAATATGTTATTCTTCATAAAACATCGAATGTTCCGGAAATAGCTCAGACCGGAAGAATAATTGAATCAAGTGCCGAAAGATATCTTGAGCTTAAAACGGCACTTGATCAAATATCGCAAAGTCCTTCTTTTCTTAAGTTTTTTGCATTTTTGAAAAATGCTGATTACGAAATATTTAAAAGCACACTGGTTAATTATACACCGGGTTTTTCATTTAATTCGGAATGTATCGTTTATGCTCTGGCAGGTCTTGCCGCTGCGTCGCTTTTTTATTTTATTCTTAAAATAATGCTGAAAATGCTTTTTGATAAAATATCAAATCCGCCCCGCAAAAACTGATAGCCTCAAATTATTTGAAGAAAATATCGTGCTGTCTGCGTTTTTTGTTTTTATCATGTTCGGAAAAGAATTTTTCGCCTGTAAGCGGATCAAATCCGGTATAATATGTAACGGAAGAAATTGTTCCGGGAAGAGGAATGAATAACTGTACCTGGTTCGGTACAAACTTGAGAAGACGGAAAATTTTATCTTTCATTTTTTTCATGTCGTTTTCGGTAGAACCCGGATGTGCGCTCATAAGATAAGGAATTATGAAGCGTTTGATGCCGAGTCTTTTGGTTGATGCAAAATATTTTTCTGCGAATTTATCAAATGAGCAGACGGGTTTTTTCCTCATGGCGCGCAGTGTCATTTCTTCAGTGTGCTCGGGAGCGACTTTGAGCTGACCGCTCACTCTTTTCTCGATAAACTCATCAAGCAGTTCCGGATTGTCATTTATGAAAAGATCATAACGTATTCCCGAACCGATAGTAAGGTGTTTAACTTTCTTGACCGAATCGATTTTACGCATCAGCTCAAACCATCTTTTATGACTGGTTTTGAGATTTTTGCAGCGCGCAGGATAAAGACAGCTTTCACGTGCGCATTTCCAGCCGTTTGAGCAGTCAGTGCCGTACATGTTTGCTGAAGGTCCGCCGAGATCAGTTATATGTCCTTTGAAATAATTCATTGAAGCAATTTTTTCTGCTTCGGCTATACAGCTTGCACCACTTCTCGATATGATTCTTTTGCCCTGATGCATAAATATAGAACAGAAAGAGCATCCTGAAACGCAGCCTCTGTGAGAATTGATTGAGAATTTAATCATTTCAAAGGCAGCGATTTTTTCATTGCCGTATTTTGGATGAACTTTGCGCGAATACGGAAGAGAATACACAAGATCAAGATCGCTTTGAGAGAAAACTTTCTGAGGGTATGAAACTAGATAGCGTGTACCGGATTTTTGTGATATTATTTTATCACGGTTTAAATAAGTTATTCTGAAAGCTTCTGCAAATTTTTCCTTTGAAGATAGTACCTCTTCTTCCGGCGGAAGACTTTCGGAGTTTTCGGGAGCATTTTGAGAAAAGACCATCGTTCCATCAATACCTTCTAGACTTTTACCGGAACTAAGTCTTTCGGCACATTCAAGACATGCAAATTCGCCCATTCCGTGAACGAGAATATCAGCGCGCGAATCTGCAAGTATTGATCTACGCAATTTCCCGCTTGTGAAATCGTAATGCGCGAAACGCCGCATTGAAGCTTCTATTCCGCCGATTAAGACCGGTGTTTCCTTGTCGAATTGTTTTATGAGATTGCAGTATTTTATAAGTGCTCTGTCAGGTCTCTGTGTTGCCATCGATTCAGGAAGGTAAGGGTCGTCGTTTCGGATTTTTCCGAAGGCTGTAAATTTCATGAGTGACGAGTCAACATTTCCTGATGATACACC
>DAOMHE010000280.1:0-1859 GCA_035430785.1 Spirochaetota bacterium
CCGGAGGAGGTAAAGATGAAATGGTTTAATAATCTCGGTGTTTCGTTTAAGGTTTTAATCTGCTGCCTGGTGTTTCTTTCAATAATATCCGTACTTGCAGTACAATCGTATATGAATTCAAGGCATGCATCTCAAAATTTTAAGACATTTTATGATACAAGATTTGATACCGTCAAAGAACTTAATATAAATATGAAAAACATTCTGCAAAGGCGTATCAACATGATTCAAATAGTTGATGCGTTAAAAGCTAAAGATGATTCGGTTGTAAAAACACGAGTTGAAGATTCCGATAAACTCGGCGCCATTAATGAAAAAATATGGACTAAGTATATTCAATCGAGCATGAGCGAAGAAGAAAAAAAACTTGCTATGGATTACAGAGCTGATGTTGATGCCGCTTTGGATTCTGCAAAAAAATTCTATGCGGCAGTTGAAAATAAAGACATACTTGAAGCTGAAAAACAGTTTGATATTTGGACAGATTATTACCGGAAGTTCCGTGATAAAATGGAAGTTCTGATTGAATATCAGGCAAAGCAGGCTCAATTAATTTTAGAAGAACAGAATCATGAATCCGAACAGACTTCACGTATTATACTGATTGCATGGGTAGTCTCAATTCTTGTCGGCATTATAATAACTATTTTGCTTGCATATTCTGTCAAGAAACCGGTTCAGAAAGGACTGATTTTTGCACAGAAGCTTTCGGATGGTGACTTCAGAGAAAGAATTGATCTCGATCAAAAGGATGAACTCGGTGTTCTTGCTAAGGCATTAAATAAAACAGCTGATAATCTTGAAAAACTAATCGCGGATATTATTACTGCGGCTCAGAACCTTACTCAGGCGGTTAATGAAATATCGAGCGGTAATCAGAATCTTTCACAGCGAACAAGTGAGCAGGCATCAAGTCTAGAAGAAATTGCTTCTACAATTGAAGAAACAACTGCGACAATTAATCAGAATGCAGACAATTCAACACAGGCGGATAAGCTTTCAAAAACAACAACAACCGAAGCAGAAGACGGAGGCCGTGTTGTTTATGAAGCAGTTGCCGCGATTAATGATATCAGCGAATCAAGTAAGAAGATCGAAGATATAATTAATGTAATTAACGAAATTTCATTTCAGACAAATCTACTTGCACTTAATGCCGCAGTTGAAGCCGCAAGAGCAGGTGAACAGGGCCGCGGTTTTGCTGTAGTTGCCGGAGAAGTCAGAAATCTTGCTCAAAGATCGGGTACAGCGGCGAAAGAAATTGCTGAACTGATTAAAGACTCAAGAAATAAAGTTTCTAAAGGAACTGAGCTTGCAAATAAGAGCGGTGAAGCTCTTAAAATGATTGTTGAAAGCGTAAGAAGTGTCGGCAAATACGTCAGTGAAATAGCTGCGGCAAGTGAAGAGCAAAGACAGGGTGTAAGCCAGATAAATGTTGCAGTTGAAGAACTTGATTCGATGACTCAGCAGAATGCAGGTCTTGTTGAAGAAACAGCTTCTGCTTCAGAAGAAATGGCAAATCAGGCTCAGGAATTGCTCGCAATGATGGAGAAATTTAAGATCAGAGATGAGCTTAAAACAGAAACATATGCCGCAAAACACAAGGAGCTCCATCTGAAATCGGCTCAGGCAAAAAAAGTAATTCCTAGTTCAAAAAATGAAAAATCTCAGTTAGAAGTTTCTGAGAGAAAAACTCAGGATAAAGCTCAGAAAGGAAGTATAGAAGAAATTCTTACAAATGAAGGATTTGAAGAGTTTTAAATATTCTTGGGAGTGAGTTATGTCAGAATCGGGAATTATTGAAATATTTCAGAACGAGGCCCGTGAGATTCTTGACAATATCGAGAATGATCTTGTTG
>DAOMHE010000281.1:0-1844 GCA_035430785.1 Spirochaetota bacterium
TGCCAATTCGATGGAAAGAATCAAGGAAGGCATGGACAGAATCGAAAAATATTTAGCATCAAGAAATAAATGATTATCGGAACTCAACCGAATATCTTTTGTCTGTAAGTTCGAATTTGTCCTTTAAGTTTTCTGTCGCAATAATTTTGAAATCTTTAGTTATGATTACTGCCTTGCCTGATGTTTTTTTTATCAGTTCGACTGCTTCGTTTGAATTCATTATGAAAACCTTGCTCATTGCATCGCTTTCAACTGAAGTCTGTGCGATGATTGTCGCACTTGCGATATCCGATTCGGACGGGTAACCTGTTTTCGGATTGATGATGTGATGATATGATTTTCCGTTTTTTTTGAAAAACCGTTCGTATGCTCCTGATGTTGATATAAAGCAGTCTGAAAGATTAATAGCACAGACAAATTTTCCTTTTTGTCCGTCCGGAGACTGGATTCCTATCCGCCAGGGTTTGCCGTCCGGAGATTTTCCCAGAAGACCTATATTGCCTCCGATGTTGATGAATGCATTTTTTATTTCATGTTTCTTATAAATGTTTATTACTTCGTCGGCTGCGAAACCTTTTGCGATTCCTCCGAGATCAGCCATCTGACCTTTTCTTTTTAGTTTTGCTGATGAATTCTTTTCATCGATTATAATGTCATTATAATCGAGCAGGGGAAGTAGCTCTTTGATTTTTTTTCCGGAAGGAATATCAGCACCGGGAGAAGTTACTTTCCAAAGCTTCGACAGAGGGCCGGTCAGAATATTAAATGCACCGCCGGTAGTCTCAGAATAATAAACCGATTTTTTTAAAAGAAAAAGAGTTTCTGATTTTAATGGAACAAAGTTTTTTCCGGCATTTAAATTCAGCTTTGATAAGTCGCTTTTATTATCATGAAAACTAAGTTCTTTTTCAAGATACGCAAGCCGTGCGCTTGCTTCGATCGCAGCCTGTTCTGCATTATTTCCGTAAACTGTCTGGGATATAACGGTTCCCATTCTGCTTTCTGAAATTTTAACGGGCGGTTTTTCCGCACACGCCGCAAAAATCAAAAGACATGCAGTCAATGCTATGCTCTTTGAATATAATTGTGAATTTAATTCCATCAGTTAAGTTTTTTGCCGGCAAAGAAATCTTTATACTTCATATCCGTGCCGAGAATGTGCCCCATCAGCCAGTCTTTAAGAAAATTCATTATCGAAAGACTTATGGTTGTTTTGCCTGATTCTATCTGCGTTTTATAGTCCTGAACTTTTTTTATAAGTTCATCATGTTCCTTCTTGTGTTTGAAGAACTCAGGGTATGTCTGGTTTGCCATGTTCTCTTCTTCGTGAGCGAAGTGCGTAATCGTATAATCGATTAGGTCTTTTAATGTTCTTCCCATAACTGCGTCGGTTTCTTTCATCAAAAGTGCAAGATGAAGCCGGTTTATTATTTCAATCAGTTTTTTGTGTTCATTGTCAAAGATTTCAACTCCCACGCTGAATGAATCTTCCCATTCTATATAAGCCATGATTCCTCCTTGATGTAATCATTATAACTATAGCGCGCGAAATCTGCAAATCAAATATTTTCGGTTCATTTTTCAAATGCCGAATTACTATGCATAAGTTGACATTTTGAAGATTTTATGCTTCAATCCGGCAGAGGAAATTATGAAAAAAACTGTAATTATTCTAATATTATTTTGTGTTCCCATATCATTCTCAAACATGGTTTTTTCTGTCGATTTCATAACCGGCAAGCCTTCTGATATCGATTTAAAGAAAGATTACTTCAGAGCAGGAATGGATGCCGGATACAAAAAGGATTTTTATTCTGCCGCAATCGGGATGAGATATTCATATT
>DAOMHE010000282.1:0-1803 GCA_035430785.1 Spirochaetota bacterium
AAGTTTGTTTGCCTTATCAATGGCGCCATTCATGCCTGCAGCACCTTCGGTTAAAACTATATGAGCTCCGAGAATTTTAAGGAGCTTTCTTCTTTCGATGCTGAAACTGTCAGGCATGGTAAGAATAAGACGGTAACCTTTGACTGCGCAAACCATGGCAAGTCCGATACCGGTATTGCCGCTTGTCGGTTCAATTATGACGGTTCCTTTTGTAATTGTTCCGTTTTTTTCGCCTTGTTCAATCATTTCAAGGGCGATCCTTTCTTTGACGCATGAAAGCGGATTGAAGTACTCAAGCTTTGCGAATACATGCGCAGAGCCTGTGTTTAATGAACCGATTCTGACAAGAGGAGTGTTGCCTATTGTTTCAAGAATGCTGTTATATACGCGCATTGATTTCTCCGTTTTTATGAGCAGCAGAATTTTTCGTAGATTTCCGAGCTGTTTTGATCCATCTTTAAAATTTCGCAGCCGACTTTCATGATTTTATTTTCAAGAAGAACAATGTTTCTTACTACGGCGAGCATGGAAACATCGGATCCTGTGATTTTCATGGTGCAGTGCAGATAACTTTTTTCTTTAAAATACCTGAGGTAGGTTCTGTCCTTGAACACAACGCTGAATCCGCCTTTTGAGACGTCTGATACGATTATACGGTCATTCATAATCTGAAAAAGATTATTTCGTGCGAATATTTCTGATGTTATCAGTGAAAGCTTTCTGACAATGTTATAATATGATTCATTTGCGGCGACTGTGCTGTTAACCTGAATATAACCGAACGGCAGAAATTGCTTGTAAAGTATGGGAAATGCAACTTCGGAAATCAGGTTTTTTCTGTTGATGAGAAAATAATCCTTTGAATAAATATTTTCAATATAAGCGCGGTAGTCCGCGTTGTCTTTCTGCTTCGGGTCATTGATGTCAGTTATGAGATACGGTTTTCCCATGTCATAAAAATATCTCATGCGGGGATCGCTCATGCCTTCATTCATGAAATAAACTTTTTTCTGCGGAAACATGGTATCCATTTCGGATATTATGGTATGCTTGACTCTGTCAGCTTTTCTGAAATCCAGAGCGATTGATTTTTCGATAATAAAATCCGTAATGAGATTGGTGATATAAACAATTGATTTTTCGTTTTGTGCCGCAACTGATTTTCTTTCGCCGCTTCTGTCAACCGTAATGGACTGCATTTTAACCGGACGGAAAGTATACACTTCATCTTCTTCCTTCGAGATGAGTCCGAGCTCTGCATAAATTGTAACGTTTTCGACACGGACGAATATGAGGCATGAAGGAGGCATGCTTTTTACATAAGGAATTTTGAACGCTGCTTCGCCGTCCGAATATCCCATGAAAAGTATTTTGAGATTTCCATTCGCTGTTTTGAGAAATACGCTTCCGTTTGCGAAGCTCTTATAAAAAATGTCATGAAACTCGTTCTTATCTGTTATTGTTCTGATGGATCCTGACATTGTTTATTGTTACCTATAATTTTTCCGAAACACGTTTTATCATGGCTTTCAGGTCTTCGATATCATTTCCGACTCTGTCCATCAATGCCATATTCTTATCGTTCTTGGCTTTCTGATACTTCGCGATAAATGCTTCGACAAGAACATCGATTTGCTCAACATCATCGTCAATAGTGCGGATATTTTCAGGTACGACTCCGTAGCTCATACGGGTAGTTTCGAAAGTATTCAGGTCGACGATGTCGCCCCAGCTGGGAACTGTGGTTTTGAAACCGAAGTTTTCTGAGATCAGAGATGCGAGATTTGAAGAAGATTTTTCTTC
>DAOMHE010000283.1:0-1786 GCA_035430785.1 Spirochaetota bacterium
TCTGAGCCGAATCCGCCGTGTTTACAAAGGCGGTTCGGCGAGTTCTGCGCGACAAGAACCGCCATCGCGGCGCACTGGATGAGGGTCGCCCGTATTCTCACGATATAAAAGAATAATTTAAAGAACATCAAAACGTCGCGCCCAGCGCGACACCGCTTTCGCGCAGACTATCGCAGCCATTACAAAGTAATGCGCGATAGTTCTGTCGCGACAAAAAAGCCGGGAGGGGGTTGCAAAGGGGCGAGGGTCGGCGACTGAGACCTTCGCCCCTTTGATCTTATCGTATGAGACCATACGAAACCGGATTTCAAAGGTGTGAAACACCTTTAAAGCCCGCCCGGCTCGAGGGCATTTTTTTATTTGAAATTCATCTCATAATATGAGATACTAAAGCATGATTGCCAGCGATGATTTGATCAGCTTTGCCGATGAAAAAGAAACCGCCGTTCTTCCTAAACAGGCTGAATGGAAACTTCTTATCGTCGACGATGAAAAAGATGTTCATAAGGTAACCAGGCTTGTTCTTTCCGGATTCGAATTCGCCGGAAGAAAGCTTTCTCTTTTCAGCGCATACAGCGCCGCTGAGGCAATGGATTTCATGAATAAAAATCCTGACACAGCAGTTGCGCTGATAGATGTCGTGATGGAAGAAGAAGATTCAGGCCTGAATCTCGTTCAGTTCATCAGAGAAAATCTCGGAAATCACTCGGTACGAATAATTCTGAGAACAGGTCAGCCGGGTCAGGCTCCCGAACACGAAGTTGTTTTGAACTACGATATAAACGACTACAAAGCAAAGACCGAGCTTACCAGCGAAAAACTTTTCACCACAGTAATTTCAGCTATCCGTTCATACCGCGACATAATGACTATCGAAAAAAGCAAAATCGGACTCGAAAAAATAGTCGCGGCAACTGCAGATATTTTTGAAATACAATCGCTAAAATCTTTCCTGAACGGCATACTGCTTCAGTTCGTGTCCATTCTTCAGTTTGAAGATGATGCAATATACGGCAAGACTTCAGGTATTTCTGCAGAAAGCACCGGAAACGGGAAAATACACGTAGTTGCGGCAACAGGCAAATACGGCAAAGACTCTGTTGACAAATCCATCGATGATATTCTTCCTCCCGAAACACTAAAACTGATTGATGAAGCTAAAAAAAACAAATCGCATATTTATCAGGGAACTAAGTATGTAAATTATTTTTCAACAAAAACAGGTTTTGACAGCATCTTATATCTCGAAAGAAACACCCCCCTCGACAAATGGGAAAAATACATGGTCGACATTCTCTGCTCAAATGCAGCAACAGCTCTTGAGAATGTCTGCCTGAACGAACAGCTTGAAAATCTTGTCGAACTTAGAACCGTTCAACTGCAGGCAGTTAACGAAGAACTCTCAATAAAAAACAAAAGTATCAAACACGAACTCGAAATGGCAAGAAAAGTTCAAATGGCTCTTTTTCCGAGAGTATTTCCGAATAATGAAAGGTGCTCCTTCTTTGGTCTTTATGTTCCCATGCAGGATCTAGGCGGAGATTTTTACGACGTATTCTCGATTGACGAAGACAATACCGCATTTGCAATCGTAGATGTAAGCGGACACGGACCTTCCGCATCACTTGTGACGGCGATGATAAAAATTTTCTTCAATGCGAAAAGCGCTTACGGGAAAACGCCTGCAGAAATAATAGAAGAGATTCACCAGTGCATTCTAAACACTGTCGGGGTTTCAGGAATATTCGCAACAATTTTCTTCGGAATTATAAATCACAAACTAATG
>DAOMHE010000284.1:0-1779 GCA_035430785.1 Spirochaetota bacterium
CTGTCAGTTTGCCGCCTTTTAAATTCATAAAAAGAGGTGAGTCATCTGATAAATCCTTTCTATTAGAAAGATATTTTTTTAAATATTTGGATGCATCATCTGTCAAAAAAACAAATCTTTCATAATTTCCTTTTCCAATAACTTTAATCTGCTTTTTATAAATGTCAACATCCCGGATTCTTATTGATGTTATTTCGGAAATACGCGCTCCAGTTGCAAAAAAAAGTTCGAATATTGCACGGTCTCTAAGTCCTTTCAAATCAGCATCTTCAATCTCAATAAAATCTTTTGACTGTTTGAATTTAAGAAATTTCGGAAGCTGATATTTTTTCTTGGGAAACGGGAGCATCTTTGCGGGGTTTTGCCCAATGTAATCATTTCGTATAAGAAAAGAATAGAAAGATTTAACTGCTGCTATTTTTCTGCGGAGAGTCATTCTGTCATCACCGCAATCGTATCTGTGACCGACAAAAAGAGAAAGGTCTTCATAGCTTACAGAGTTAACGTCAATATCTGAATTCTTTTCTTTTATAAGAAAATCTCTAAGCTGAAATAAATCGGAAAGATAGGCTTTTAACGTATTACCTGAACGGTTTTTTTCAGATTTGAGATATTCTGCAAAGGCATCAATTTCCGAATCCAAATTAATCTCCGTCAGAAATTTCCAGAGTATATCCGCATTTTTCATTCAAACAGGATAATTTTACGCCCTTGTTTTTGATTCGTTTTGAAAAGAGAAGTTTACCGCATTTTGGACAAGGTTTATCCGAAGGTATTTCTCTAGTAATAAAATCACAGTCAGGATAATTGCTGCATGAATAGAAAGGACGTCCTTTTTTTGATGAGCGTTTTACTACCGATCCGTCACAATTATCCTTCGGACATTTTCCTAAAGGCAGAGATTTCGAATTCCGGCATTCCGGAAAACCTGAACACGCAAGGAAATATCCGAACTTCCCGAGTTTCTTCAGCATCGGTTTCCCGCATTTTTCGCAAACTTCGTCGGTTTTTTCATCAAGAGAACCTTTATGATCTGCTATCTGTTTTTCTGCTTCCTCAACAGTTTTGCTGAAAGGTGTGAAGAAATCCGCAATCATCTTATGCCATTCATATTTTTTTTCTTCGACGCCGTCGAGTTTTGCTTCCATTTCTGCTGTAAAATCAACGGAAACAAGATCTTTAAAGTTTTCAATAATGAGTCCGTTTACAAGTTTACCAAGAACAGTCGGAACTAATTGACGTCCGGAACGCACTATATAGTAGCGTTTTATAAGTGTGTTAATTGTCGGTGCATATGTTGACGGTCTTCCTATTCCTGATTCTTCAAGAAATTTTACGAGTGATGCATCATTAAAACGGGGAGGAGGAGAGGTAAAATGCTGTTCGGAATTGATTTTATCGAGTGCAAGTATATCTCCTTCGGAAATTTTCGGAAGAGTGTTTTTTTTGCTTTTTTCCTCTTTTTCAAGAACAGTAAATCCGTCAAAAATAGTTTTGCTTGCAGAGGCGCGTAACTCATACTCATCAGCTTTGATTACTGCACTTATCAATTCACTTTTTTCCGGAGTCATCTGACTTGAAACAAAGCGTTTCCAAATCAGCGAATACAGTTTATATTGATCTTTTGTGAGAAATTCTTTTATTTTTTCCGGGTCGCGAAGAACATCAGAAGGCCTTATAGCTTCATGAGCATCCTGAGCTCCTTTTTTATTCTGGTATTGGTTAGGTGAAGCCGGAAGATATTCCGGGGAATACTTATCAGAAATGAACTGTCTCACG
>DAOMHE010000285.1:0-1759 GCA_035430785.1 Spirochaetota bacterium
CGCTTTCAGCGGATTGCGAAAGCTCAGCTTATTTGGTATCTGCCTTCGGCAGATGATTTTGTTATTTTTGCTTTCATTCATCTCTTACTAAGTGCTTTGCGCACTTTTTTAATTTCAATAATCATTCATTTAATAATATCATTATATCTTTTTCTGCTTCGCTCTATATTCGCGTAACTTTTTCTCCGGCATGAGTTTTATTTTGGATTTGACTTATGCAATAATTATTTATATGAAGATTCATATGAATATTGCAATTAGGGCATTCGGTACAGGTGAATTTTCATTGTCGGTTCCATATGATAGAAGCATAATTGCGGGCTTGAAGAGAGTTTCCGGATATAAGTGGAATGTTAATGAAAAGCTTTGGTCATTTCCTGACACTCAGAAAAATCTTGATGATGTTCTGAGTATTATTTTTGACAATACGTCTAAAGATCAATGCGTTAAAAATGATTCGGAAAGTATGAGTTTTGTAATATCGAGGGAAATCAGAATACGCTCTTACAGCCGACGGACTGGAAAAATGTATGTTAAGTATAATATTGATTTGCTGGAACACGCTGATAAAAGAACCTGTGAAATTGATCAAAACGACATAACCGGATTTCTTGATTATCTCGCTTCAGAGAAAAAATCTTCATCTTCTACCTTGAACTGCGCTGTGAATGCCCTGCGTTTCTATTACGGAAATATTTTAATGAAAAAATTCATTTATGAGGTACCCCGGGCAAAAAAGAATAAAAGACTTCCTGTTGTACTTAGCAGAGAGGAAGTGAAGCGTCTGATTGAGTCTTATGAGAATGAAAAACACAGGCTTATGATTGCGTTAATATATTCATCCGGATTAAGAGTTTCTGAAGCTTCCGTTCTCAAACTATGCGATATTGATATGGATAGAAAACTTATTCACATCAGGGAAGCTAAAGGAAAAAAGGACCGTTATACAATTTTGTCGGAAAATGTATTAAAAATAATTAAAACCTATATTAGAGACTATAAACCCGTAAAATATCTGTTTGAAGACAGGGAGGGAATTTCTCCGATAAGCATTAGAACGATACAGGCAGTTTTTTCACAGGGGTGTGTCAGGGCTGGAATAGTAAAAACAGCTACCGTTCATTCTTTGAGGCATAGCTTTGCTACACATTTGCTTGAGAACGGTACGGATATACGTTATATTCAGGAAATACTCGGACACGCATCGAGTAAAACTACGGAAATATATACCCATGTCGCAGAAAGGGATTTGAAGAAAATAATCAGTCCTTTTGACCATATTTGAATTGCGTTTATTACTTGAATTTGGAATGATATACGCATTGCGTATATCATTCCAAATCGGGATGTTTTGCGCATTGCGTATATATGTAGTTATATGAAAGCGGCGCGCTTGACTTTTTTCTTTTTCTGTGAAAAGCGGGCGTCCTGCCCGCCTTGTTGTATTAAAGAAATATTTTAAAATCATTTTACAATCTTAACTCTTTTTGAAAATTTACTGATTCCTCCGCTCAGATAAAAATAATTCCACCACCAGGCTGAAATATATTTTGAAATAATATTTTTCCGTAATGTATAGGTCTTATAGTGTTTCATTATCCCGAGATATGAATTCATGCTGCTCAAAAAGGAATCCTTCTCATTTTTTGAAGGTTTATGGTCGCGGACAACAGCGTTATGTTTTTTAATTGCGTTATAGAAATTCCCTTTGTGCGGTTTGCGATATAAATTCTCCCGGGTTTAATAAATGCACCAAGAT
>DAOMHE010000286.1:0-1734 GCA_035430785.1 Spirochaetota bacterium
CCGACAGCTAATATCGATAATTTTATTCTTATTGGCTGACGCCCTTTCTATTATCGCATTTGCTTCCTTTAACTTCTGCAAAACCTAAGAAAAAATATTTGATAATTTCGAAGTCTTCACAATTTCAATTCTTTAAATGCCGGTTATCTCCCAAACTGCTTCAAGCATCGGCACACAATTAATGCTTATAATTCTTCAATGCTCTCTGCATTTCTCTCTGGTCTTCTCTCTTCTTGATAGACTCACGCTTATCATACTGAGTCTTACCTTTTCCGAGTCCGAGAAGAAGTTTCGCCTTTCCGTTTTTAAAATAAAGCTTCAGAGCAATTAGCGCAAAACCCTGTTCCTGAAGTTTTCCGATCAGTCTTCTTATTTCTTTTTTATGAAGAAGAAGCTTTCTCGGATTCATCGGATCATGATTGAAAATATTTCCGTTCTCATAAACTGATATATTCATCTGATAAACGAACAGTTCGCCCTTTACGATTCTACCGTAAGCTTCGTTGATGCTGGCTTTCCCCATACGCATAGACTTGACTTCGGTACCTTTTAAAACAATTCCGGCTTCGAAGGTTTCAATGATTTCATATTCGAACTTAGCTTTTTTATTCTGAGCTACTTCTTTTATAACATTTTCAGCCATATCATTCCCCGGATGGAATAATTCCATCCGATTTTTATATAATCAGAGAACAAAACCGTCGTGATTTCCGTACATCTTATCTCTGAGCTTTTTGATATCTTCGCTGTCGAGATAATCCTCAAAATTCATCACTCTGTCAATTATACCGTTAGGAGTAAATTCGACAACTCTGTTTGAAACAGTTTCGATAAATTTATGATCATGTGCCGCAAAAAGCACAACTCCCGGAAAACTTATCAAAGCATTATTCAAAGCCGTAATTGATTCAAGATCAAGATGGTTTGTAGGCTCATCAAGAATCAGACAATTTGCGTTTGAAAGCATGAGTTTTGATATCATACATCTGACTTTTTCGCCTCCGGAAAGCACCTTTACTTTTTTGAATGAATCATCACCGGAAAAAAGCATTCTTCCGAGAAAGCTTCTCAAAAAATTCTCATCCTTGTCATCTGAATACTGACGGAGCCAGTCTATAATATTGAGATCATTTGAAAAAAGATGAGTATTTTCTTTCTGAAAATATGCACGCGAAATCGTTTCTCCCCATTTAAATTCACCGGACTCGGCTTCCAGTTCACCATTTAAAATCTGAAAAAGAGCCGTTCTCGCCTTATTATCGCCTAAAAAAACAATTTTATCATTTCTGTTAACGAGAAGACTGAAATCCTTAAGATTTTCTGACGGATAATTAAGCTTTTCAATTTCCAAAACTGTTTTGCCGCATTCTCTTTCCGGTTTAAACGCAACATACGGAAATCTTCTCGATGAAGGTTTAATATCTTCGACATTCAGTTTTTCGAGCATCTTCTTTCTTGCGGTTGCCTGCTTCGACTTCGAAGCATTGGAACTAAAACGCTGAATGAATTCAAGAAGCTCTTTTCTTTTATCATCGGTCTTTTTATTTTCATCGCGTTTCTGCCTTAGAGCAAGCTGGCTTGCCTCAAACCAGAAGGAATAGTTTCCAGAATACAGCTCAATTTTTCCATAATCAATATCCGCTATATGAGTGCAGACCCTGTCGAGAAAATGTCTATCGTGCGAAACAACAACAACGGTATTTTCAAACTTCTCAAGAAAATTCTCAAGCCATT
>DAOMHE010000287.1:0-1733 GCA_035430785.1 Spirochaetota bacterium
GGGATCCGGACTATTATCAGATAATACTGTTACCTTCATAATTTTTTCTCCGCAAAAAGAAATACATCCTTGGTAATACTTCCGTCAGCTTCAGCATAATCCTGACTGAACCTTTTTACAGCGCGCAAACCGTTTTCTTCCATAACATGTATTATTTGATTTTCATTATGATAATGGAAATAAATATCATCATCTGAAAAACTCGTTTTTTCAAAACCGTCATTTTTCCCTTCCATGAAAGAAATATAAAGTAAACCGCCGCTTTTTAGAAAATGCGAGGATTTTTCAATGATTGATACTGCTTCATCCCTGTTCAGATGAACTATACAGAAAGACAGGAGGACTGCATCAAATTGAGCTTCATCAAACTGTGATTCAAGAATATTCTTGCATCTAAAATCACCATTCGGAACGGCTGCTTTTGCCAAATCGATCATCGATGATGAAATATCAACTCCGGTAATTTTTGCGCCGTTGAAACGGGAAGCTATCCGTGCACTGAATTTTCCGGGACCGCAAGCAAGGTCAAGACAAGAACAATCGTCTTTCAGCAATTTTATAAAATCATCCATAGCATTGAGATATGGTTCGAAATCCGCAAATCTTGAAGCGAACTTTGAAGCATTTTTATTATAGGCTTTTATATTTTGAGTTATTTTATCCATAAAGACATTAAGCAAAACTTATTATCCGGGTCAATTAAAATCACACCCAGGGAACGCCGCCGAAACTTTCAGCGGCTTCTCTTCCGGCAGAAGCACCCGCCAATAATGCTTTTTCAATATTTTTGGAGTGAAAATATTCATTTGTGAAAGATGCCTGAAAAGCATCTCCGCATCCAGTAGTGTCGATTACCTTATCTGTTTCAAGTGCATTCTGCTTAAACATTTTGCCTTTGCTGAAAGCAATGCTTCCGTCACCGCCGAGAGTCAAAACGATAATACCGGAAAACTTTTCCGAAAACTTCAAAAGCTCCGTACTCTGTTTTTCCGTGCCTCCGAAATAAGCTATATCAATAGAATTGAATCCGGCTTCAAGAAGATCATATGTATCGAAATGAAGAAAATCAACTACAAGAAAATTCCTGTCTGTTTTTCTGCGCAAAGTTTCGGAATAATTGGGATTATTCGCATGCGTAGACCAGACATCAAAATCTGAAATAAATTTCCAATCCGCTTCACTAAGAATAAAATCTCCGTAAACCCCGTTTTTCCAGGCGCCTTCAACTCCGAAGCGTTCACCGCGCGAGTCATTAACAATTTCATTTGAAGCCGTAGAACCCTGTATCCGGTAGAGATGCGAAACATCGACATTCTTTTTAAGCAGAAGAAAATAAATTCTTTCCCCGGCATCATCAGTACCGACCGCGCCTATAAACGCGGTTTCATTGCCTAGATCCTTGAAACGTATGGATTGATTCAGCGAGTTACCGCCGGCAAAGCTTTCATTCTTTTTCGGAAAATAATCCATTGCTGCGACGGTAAAACATGCTGCTTTCATTGTACTTCCCTAATCTACTTGCTCGAAATTTTTGTCGGATCAATCACATCGACAAATTTAAGATCAGCTTTATTAAGAACAAGAATCTTCTTGTCTTCGCTGTTAATATAAACGTAATCACCGTAAAAAGTCAAAAATGTATCCTGCGATATGCGTCTTTCTGATTTGGCAGTCAGTTTCAAATCCTTGTCAAAGCGTCCGAGAAAATACTGATCTTTGTCCTTAACTATTGC
>DAOMHE010000288.1:0-1694 GCA_035430785.1 Spirochaetota bacterium
AAAAAAAATTAAATCGGCTTCGGGCGCAGGTGGCGAGATTACATTTATGCAGTATCCATCATGGAAGGATGAAATAGAATTGATTAAGCAGATTCTCTCTCAATCAATTGCTGGAACAAACTGTATTCTATACAGGAACAATTATTACGGAGACAGAATAAAAAAAGAAATCTGTGATTGCGGTGTTTCGTTTTCGACGATTCATGGAGCAAAAGGGCTTGAGTATGACAATGTAATTCTATGCGGAGTAGAAGACGGAATTTTCCCTTGTGCGTTTAATTCGCTTGAGGAAGAGCGCAGACTCCTTTACGTCGCGCTGAGTCGTGCGAAGGAAAAGCTCTTTGTTCTATATAAAAAAACCGAAAGTATTGAGCCCCTATTTATCCGAGAGATTACCTGATTTATTTTCGTTTGGGTTAAGTCTCGTCATCAGTTTTCCGCAGCATTGCGGAATGGCATCATCTTTTGATATTCTTGATGTTTTTTTACAGATATCGCATACGTATGTGTAGAATTCCATTTAAGCCCCGCAATAATTATTTGACCTTAATAAGAACATTTCTACATTGATTAATTTACAGAAATAAATCAATAAGTTTTTAAAGGTGCGAATGAATTCTAAAGTTATGTTTGTTTGTCTTGGCAATATTTGCCGTTCTCCGATGGCTGAAGCTGTGTTTAATTATATTGCCGCAGAAAAAGGAATATCAGATTCCGTCAGAGCCGCATCAAGCGGAACAGCCGGATATCATGAAGGGGGAAATGCTGATTCTAGAACAATTAAGACGCTGCGTTCTCACGGGGTACCGGTCAATCATACTGCGCATAAAATTACAAAAGAGGATATCGCCGGATATGATTTAATATTCGCAATGGATTCAGAAAATCTTCATAATATTGAAAGACTTGCGGGCGGAGCCGATAAAAAGATTATGCTTTTCCGTAAATTCGATCCGAAAGGGCAGGGTGATGTTCCCGATCCGTATTACGGAAGTGAAGCCGATTTCGAGATTGTTTATGAGATGTGTTTGCGAACCTGTGAAAAAATAATAGAATATATAATGAAGGAAAATGCATAATATCCGTCTGGCTGTTAAGGATATTTTCGGTCAATCAGCCGAAGTAAAATCGATTACGTCCGTTTCAGGCGGTTCGATAAGCGAGTCATTTCTTGCAGAAATAAATGACGGTAAAAGTTTATTTGTTAAAAAGAATGAGCTGAGTCCGGAAGGCTTATTCAAATGCGAAAACAATGGACTTTCAGCGATAAAATCTTTCGGAGCAAGAGTTCCCGAAGTTTATAAGGTTTTTGCATCAGAAGGATATCAATATATAATCATGCAGTATATCGAAAGAACTTCACCGTCAAAATCATCTGTTTATAATTTCGGAAGGGAACTGGCTGAACTTCACAGGAAGGATGCCGGAGATAAATACGGATTTTCTGAGAATAATTATATCGGAGCAAACCGTCAGTTTAATGATTATTCAGCCTCATGGGTTTCGTTTTTCGCTGAAATGAGGCTCGGTCATCAGCTGAAGCTTGCAGTAAATAATAAATATTTTGATGAGCATGAGGTGGATGTATTTTCCAAGCTCATTGATAAGCTCGGCGATATTATTCCTGAAGACAAACCTTCACTTGTTCACGGTGATCTTTGGGGCGGCAATTATATAAATTCCGCTGAAGGATG
>DAOMHE010000289.1:0-1670 GCA_035430785.1 Spirochaetota bacterium
GAACTGAACCTTCTTCGGCATTTGCCATAACATCGCTTAAAAGATCGGAAGTATAACCCGATTCTATTTCAGGATCTGTTTCTGAAGTAGTCAGAATTTTTAATCCAGTTTTTTCAGCAAGAGAACTAAGCTTCATCTCTGCCTCCAAGGTAAATAATTGATTTTATATGAGTGCCTTTCCCCAGTTCGCTCTGTATCTCAAATTCGTCGGCAACGCGTTTGGTATTTGAAAGCCCCATACCCGCGCCGAAACCCATCGAACGTATCCATTCATTTGCAGTCGAATATCCTTCCTGAAGAACAAGATCGACGTCTTCTATTCCGGGACCGAAATCCACCGCATCGATTATAATTTTCGATTCATCAATCTCGAAACGCATCTTTCCGCCGTTTGAATGAATGGCGATGTTTATTTCAAGCTCATAGCTTGCAACAGATGCACGTCTTACAACCTGACGCGATGCATTTAATCCTTTCAGGATTTTTTTAAGTTCAAAAGATGCCTTGCCGGCATTTTCAAAATCGAACTTCTGTATCGAATATTCTCGGGTTATGCTTCCCGGAACATCATTTCTTCCATTATTAAGCTTATTTTCGAGTTCGGTGATTTCATTATTTAGCTCATGAAGCAGAGCCGATAGAACGTCACGGCTTGAAATCATTCCGACGAATTTTTTTTCTTTGTTTATTACAGGAAACCGTCTGTACGGATACTTGTCAAAATACGAAACAGCAAAGGACAGAGGCATATCATCCTCCAGGACGATAAGCGATTTCGTCATATAATTGTCTGCCGGTTCGTTTATGTATCCGTAATCGAGAGCGCTGATGATATCGTTAACGCTTATCATTCCGATGAGGCGGTCATCTTCCAGAATAGGAATTCCTGTGACACCCTTGTCTCTCATTATGTGCTGAATCTGCCGGAGATTATCGTTTTTCTTTGCGCTGAATATCGTTTTGCTCATCGCATCCTTGACCTTAAGTCTCAGGATGACCTCAAGAACCGCATTGGGCGCTTTATCGGTATTGAGCGGAAAACGATGCGGCATATTTACTCTTTAAAGAAGAGGCGCGACAATTTGTGACATGCCTCAAAAACAGGGTATTTTGTTCTTATCAACGTAATGCCGAGTTCTTTTGCCAGTTCAACAGTGTCATCAGGAATTGGTTTGCCTGAAGTTACCATCATGGCGTTAGCTCCGACCATGTCTGCGGTGCGGACAAGCTGTGTCGTGTTAAGATTACTGAGAAGCAGGATCTCTTCTTCTTCGGTGGTAAGAATATCGCTCATCAAACCGCTTGAGACCACCCACTGAACGGTATTTGATTCACCCTCAAAAATCATTTCGCCTTCTACGGCGGCAATAACATCACTTATAGACACATTCGGGCGCATAAAAAATCCTTAACGGGCAGAATAATCGACGTGCTATTGATGCACATCTAAAGCTTTTCGGCAAGAATATTTTTGAACCGCGTGTAAATTATATACAGAAAGCTGTAATTTCACACTTTCTAAAGTTATACTACAAAGACTCAAGCTCAGCTTCAAACTCGCGCGAAAGCCGGTCAAAGTCCGAATAGACGGAATCGAATTCACTGTAAAGAGAATCCGTTTCTGCTGAAAGCGCGGCTTTTTTCTTTGCCGTTTCCGCAATCAGTTTTCC
>DAOMHE010000290.1:0-1652 GCA_035430785.1 Spirochaetota bacterium
CTTCCACTCTCGATGAGGTCACTGAAGCTGTGGGCTGTAATCCAGATGTTATTATGCTTGATAACATGGATAAGAATACCATGAAAGAAGCGGTCAGGCTGATTGATAAAAAAGCCAAAATAGAGCTTTCCGGAAACATGGATGAGGCAAAACTTGAAAATCTCAAAGATCTTGATGTTGATTATATTTCCATTGGGGCTCTTACTCATTCTGTTAAGGCTTTTGATTTTTCCATGAAATTCTAGGATTATTGAGTAGTCATCTGCAGGTTTGAACAGTTTATGCCTGCAGGAGCCTCTCAAAAAATGCTTTACACGTGATAATCTCTCTTTTTTATGGTAATAGTAAAAAAATCCCCAGAATTGATATTTTTTAGGAGATAGATAATGGCTAAAGAAAAGCTGTTTTGCGCGAATTGCCTGAGCTGTATCGTTATCCGCCAGTCGGAAACCGAACAGGACAAATATGTTCTTCGCGTTAAATGTGTTAAGAAGAAATGGGCAAAACGCAGCGGTGAGGAAAAACTTTATAAGTATTTCACAGTAGCGAGAAGAATCGTCGATGATTGCGACGGTTACGCAGAAGCCGGCGAACTTTTTCCTTATATCAAGAACCTCAGAAAAGAGCTTCCGATAAAAGACGAAATTTACTCAACTAAGGACATGTAATATGTTTACTTCCACCTTTCGGGGGGGAATACATCCCCCGCAGATGAAAATTACTGCGGGGGTTCCGTTTGAGAATCTCTCTATACCGCATCTTTGCAGAATTCCGATGCAGCAGCATACGGGAAAACCTGCTATTCCAGTTGTAGAAAAAGATCAGTTTGTAAAAGAAGGCGAATTAATAGGAAAGGCTGATGGTCTTTTCAGCGCCAATGTTCACGCTTCCATCCCGGGACGTGTTACAGATATAGGTTTTTATCCCACTCCGTATTCAGAAAAAGGACTTTGCGTCGTAATTGAAGCCGAGGGAAATTTCAGTTCGGACAGCTTTTCCGAGAAGAAAGATATTTCCTCGTTTTCGGCTGAGGAAATAAAGGAAAAGGTTGCTTCTGCGGGAATTGTCGGAATGGGCGGGGCAGCGTTTCCGACATTCGTAAAATTGAATCCCCCTTCAGATAAGAAAATTGATACACTCATTATAAATGCAGCGGAGTGCGAACCGTATCTTGCAGTAGATGATATGCTTTGCCGCAATTATGCCGACGAGATTATTACGGGCTGCACTCTTTTGATGAAGTCGGTTTCTGTCGACAAATGTGAAATCGGAATTGAAGACAATAAAAAGAATGCATATAAAGCACTGAAAAATGCAGCTTCCTCTGATAAGCGGATTTCTGTAAAAAAAATGAAAACTAAGTATCCGCAGGGTTCGGAAAAACAGCTGATTGAAACACTTGCAGGGCGTCAGGTTCCTTCCGGAAAACTTCCGATGGACGCCGGTGTAATTGTTCAGAACGTCGGAACCGCTTTTGCCGTCTATCAGGCAGTCTGTTTCGGAAAACCTTTGATTGAAAGATTTATTACAGTCACTGGTTCGATAGTAAAAAAACCCGGAAATTATAAGATTAAAATCGGCTCGCTCATCTCCGATATTATTGAGGAATGCGGCGGGCTGACTGAAGAACCTGCGAAGATTCTTCTCGGCGG
>DAOMHE010000291.1:0-1643 GCA_035430785.1 Spirochaetota bacterium
ATATGTGCATTGCTGAAGGATTTGTCGAATGGACATAACCCAGAAACTGAAACTTTACACTAAATCTGCTCAACCGACGCGTGAGATTAGAGAATTCGACGCGTCGTCGATTGGTTTTCATTCAGTGAGCGGAGATTCGGGTCACATCGTCCGCAAGGAATCATTCTATTCTTTTGAAGATATTCAGATCGATGATGTTTCATTTAAGCGTTCAATGAAATCATATTTGTCCATGAACGGATTTGATGATTCGATTGAACTTCATGAAATTCTTTTTATAGATCTCGAAACAACTTCTCTTTCCATTGCTGCCGGTTCGATTCCGTTTCTGACGGGTTTTGCTTACTTTGATTCCGACACATTGATAGTCGAACAGATATTTATAGAAGATATATCAAAAGAAAAGAATTATCTAGAATACCTTCTTCCTTTTTTTGCCAATGCGAAAGCTGTCGCCACGTTCAACGGTGCTTCATACGATGTTCCTCTTATTAAAAACCGCTACATGCTCAATCGCGTTTACGGTTTTCCAATGAAGATTCCGGTTATTGATATTCTCATTCCTGTGCGGCGCATATTCAAAAAGCTTTATGAATCGCTGTCTCTCGGTTCACTCGAAAAGAACATTCTGGGTTTTGAACGCGAAGATGATATTCCGGGTTGGCTGATTCCGGATGTATATTTTTCATTTCAAAGAAGCGGCGAAACTGACCGCATTGCGGCAGTTGCTGAACATAATGCCGTTGATATCGTATCCATGATACGTGTTTTCAGCATTGTCTCATCAATTTATGAGTCGGCTTTCAACCGCGAATTTTCGCTGATTGATACGGACCAGATAAAAAATCTGGCGTCATCGCTTTTTGCAAAGGACATAGATCTTTTTCTCGATATGGCTGATTTTCTCGGCGACTCGATTCTGGATGATGAAAATCTTTTTCAGAAGTTTTCAATCGCACTCAAGCGCGAAAATGATTATGAAAAAGCGGCTGAATACTGGAAGAGCAACATGACGCTCTTTTCTCTGAATGAACTTGCGAAATATGAAGAACATAAAACTGCTGAATATAATAAAGCTCTGGAATATTCGGAAACAGCAATGACTTTAATTGAAAAAAATGTTTATTCGGAAAACGGCGGAGAAATAAAAAATGCCGCACGATGGAAGGAAAATTTTGAAAAGAGAATTAACCGTCTGAAAACTAAAATCAAAAATCAGACTTCGTAGATTTCCCATGCTTTTTTATTTATAACAAGATTGTCATCCCAATTAGCAAGCCCTGCTTTTTTCAGTCGCGAGAGCATTCTTGAAAAAGTTTCAGGAATCGTCCCGATAGCCGATGCCGCGTCCTTTTTGCTCATCGCAATATTATAGCTTTCTTTTATTCCATAGTTATCTTTAATAAAGCTGAAGAATCTTTCTTCGACATCCATTGCCGAGAGAAAAAGAATTCTTTCATTCAGGTATCTGAGTTTCTTTATCAAAATTCCGAAAAAGTCAGCTGAAAAATCTGCTTCACGCAGAAGCAGAAGAAAATTGTCCTTTTTAATTGAAATAACTTCGCTGTCTTCGATTGCGACACAGCTCGCCGGATACGCGCGGCTTTCAAAGATTATCACTTCTCCGAATATTTCATCCTGCG
>DAOMHE010000292.1:0-1639 GCA_035430785.1 Spirochaetota bacterium
GCCCTTCACCGCCGAATCGGCATTGCCGAGAGAAATGAATATCCTTCTGATTTTAACTTCATCAAAACGTCTGGCTCTCATTAAAAATTCATCCTTACCGGATGCTGACACGCCGATGGAATCAGCAATATCCGAATCACTCATTCCGCTTTTTTTCAATGATACGTATTTCTCAATCCGTTCCGCTTCTTTCCAAATAAAAGCAAAAATCTGAAGTTCATGCATTCCGCTTCCGAGAACCTTGCTCAGCAGATAAAGCGCATCTTTTTTCCCGAGAAAAAGCGAATTTATAAAATCAAATATCTTCACTTCTTTTTCATCCGCCACAACGGCAACAACAGTTTCAACCGCTATGTTTTTTGAATCATTATAAGCTAAAATTTTATCTACAGCAGCATCGAACTTTGCGAAATCTCGTCCGGTAAGACTTGTTATAGCAGCAAGAACATCCTTTGATGCGAATCTTCCTGCTTCACGGAAACGTTCCGCGCCGTAAGCATGAAGATCGCTCTCAAACATTCTCCAGAACATTACCTCGGCAAAGTCTTTACGTTTTTTCATATAAGCAGGAACAGTATTTGAAGAAGACATGAGAATTATTGTTCCAGAATAATCAGAGTCGAGTATTTCATTGATTAAAGCAATATCTGTTTTTTTTATAAGTTTTTCAGCACCATAAATAACAGAAACTTTAGCATCAGAAAACATATCCTGCTGAAGAAGAACTTCCGCTGCCGAAACAATCTCTCCGCTTTCAGCATGAAAGCGCCCTACCTTCTGTCCTTTCGGAAAAGAAGATAAAATCATTGAGAGCGCACGCTCTTTCTCTCCTTCTTCCTCGCCGATGAAAAGATATATTTTTACTGCTGCATCTTTTCCGAATGATTTAAAAAACTGCCTGGAATTCATTATACTACGCGCCTAAAAAGATTGACTCATATCCGTTTACAGGATGAGTTGATTTAATATCAGCCGGACGCGGATTAAGTCAAGTAAAAGAGGATTATTCATGCTGCAGATAATTAAATGCAATGCGGGTCATTGCAATGAGCTTTCCGTACTCTTCAACGACTACCGTATATTCTATGGTCAGAATTCCGACATGGAATCCGCACACAGTTTCATCAAGGAAAGACTCACAAAAATTGACTCGGTAATTTTCGCCGCTTCCGAAGATAATATAATGTGCGGATTCGTTCAGCTTTATCCTTCATTTTCTTCAGTCGCGATGAAACGAACTTATTACCTCAATGATCTCTTTGTTAACGTCTCTTTCCGCAGAAATGGAATCGCAAAGGCTCTGATTGAAAAATCGATTGAGTTCGCAAAGGATAACTCGGCCGCACGAATTACATTATGCACACAAATGGAGAATGACGTTGCAAAAAATCTTTATATCAAAAGCGGCTTCACAAAAAACACGGCATACGATTACTTCAATTTTGCTCTTTAAAACATCATACGATTCTTTTCTTGCTATATAAAAAGAATTCTGATAGCATAAAACATATCATTTTTTGGATAACCGCTGTTTGAGAGAAAACAGGCAGGTATAACCGCGCAGCGTGTCCAAAGAGGGGTTATGATGGCTGAATTAATTCCGGTAATAAATGTCGATAAAGATAAATGCGTCAACTGC
>DAOMHE010000293.1:0-1534 GCA_035430785.1 Spirochaetota bacterium
CCCTTAACAGCTTTTCGGGCAATAAGTTCAGTAAGAATTATTGTCGAAAGAAATGTCTTCCCTGTACCTGGATTTCCCCATAAAAAAAGACCTTTTGAAACATCCGGGTAATTCATTATAATATCATAAGCGGCTCTTTTCGCCGCATGTTCTTTTTCGGTTCTGCAGTTAAATTCGTTGATAAAATGCCAGCGGTATTTGCGGTCTATTCCGGCATCATCGTAAAGATAATGAACTCTGTCTATTCTCATACGTACTGATCTGCAGGGACATTCTATTATTTCCTTTCCGTCAGTATAATAATAGGGTTCAAGACCTCCGCATTTGCACGCCGCTTCGACGCATTTAGGACACACTATAAGCGGATTTGAACCGTCTTTATGCGCCTCGGGATTTGTTATCATTCCGCGGTGTTCGCAGTACGAACAGAATTTCTCTTCTTTTTTATTCATTGATATACCCGCATCAAGACTTTCAAAAACTAATTATAAGTCAAGAAAAGTTTCGATTGGCAAATTCTATATTAAATCCAGTAAACTTATTCATCATCATTGTTGACATTTGAACATATGACATTTCGTATTGATTCATGACAGAAGAAAATGTATTATACGAAGACAATCACATACTCGTTGTAAACAAAAGCGCCGGAATAATGACCCAGTCGGATTACCGAGGTGAGAAATCACTGCAGGACGGCTTCAAGGAATATTTGAAGCTGAAATATTCTAAACCCGGTCAGGTATTTCTTGGTATAGTTCAGAGACTTGACCGTCCTGTCAGCGGTGCAGTAATTTTCGCAAAAACTTCAAAGGCAGCTGAACGCCTCACCGATATGATGAAAGAACGGTCGATACTTAAATTATATACGGCTGTGACGGTAAACAACCCGGCTAGCATATCTTTCGAATTTCAAAGAAAGGATTTTTTTCTTGAGCGTGATAAAGACACATCATATGTATCAAAAAGCGGAGAAAAAGCATCACACACATATAAAACAATATTAAAATCTCCTTCATCGCTTCTTCATCTTCTGATGCTTAATACTGGAAGGAAACATCAAATCCGCGCTTTCTTTTCAAGTCTAAAATCTCCTATAATTTTCGATTTAAAATACGGTTATCCCGAAAAACGTTCTTATATTCTGCTTCATGCCTGTCATACTTCTTTCATTCATCCTGTTAAAAAAGAACCTGTATCCATTGATGCTCCTTTTCCTGGGTATTTCAGCAATTACTGTTCTAAAGAATTTCAGGAAGATTATTTTGAAGCAGTTCAGAATGAATGCCGACCAATTATATCAGACTTCATGGGAAAAAGAATAGACAGATAAGCATCTTTGCTGTATAAACAGTATATGAGCGCTATAAACGATGCTAAAACAATATTTCTAGAATTCTGCGAAAGGTTTTCGACAAACGTCGAAGCTTACGCAAAAACGACAAAGCTTTCTATCGAAAAACAGAAATGCAGAAATAAAATTAAAGTAATCAACGAACGCCTCGGAGCCGAGCTGATAAAATCTGTTCGCTCT
>DAOMHE010000294.1:0-1502 GCA_035430785.1 Spirochaetota bacterium
CGCTGTCCGTTCCGGTTATAACAACAACGGGAATATTTTTATATGGTGAATCATTAATCTTCAGGATAAGATCTTCACCAGTCGAATCTTCAAGCTCAATTGCAGTTATTATAAGATCTATTTTACGGCTTTTTAAAACATTCAGTGAATCATCGAGGTTTTTAGCGAAGGAATATTCGGCACCTATATCAGAACATATCTTTTCAATAAGAGTTCTGTAAAAATTACTTGTTTCAACATGCAATATCGAGTACATAAGCCTCCGCATGCTGCGGCAGTTACCGCAGTAGTTTTATATCATAATAAATGTTCTTTAAGTTTCTCAATCCACTTCGATCCGTTTTTCTTTTCTTCATCATAAAATTTCAGAAAAACACTGAACCGGTCAAAAGTACTCTGAGTCATGTAGTGCTCAAGACGGCATGCTTCGGCTTCGGCTTCAGTTTCTTTTACACAAAGCACTTCTGAAAGGAGCCGCTTTAAAAGCCTATGCTTATCATAAACTCTTTCAGCTTCAGTTCTCCCCTGCTCGGTAAGTTCGACATATCCGTATTTTTCATAAGTTATAAGATCTTTATCGCGAAGCTTTATAAGTGCGGCAGTAACACTCGGCATCTTTATTCCGAGAGATTTAGCAATATCTTTTACACGGACAACGCGATTCTCTCTTGAAAGAAGTGAAATAGTTTCGATATAATCTTCCATGTTTGATGAAAGATCAGTATTATGATTAAAATCTTCAGCCATTACGCTTCACCGGAAAATTCGGCAGTCCAGTTCGCGGAAGGAATAAAATCGTCAAAAACACTCGGAGCAATTTTTTTCATTATAAGAAGCATCTCATAAGCCGCTCTGCGGATTTCCCATTGTGCATGCTTTTCAAGACGGATTGAAAAAAAATGCCTGAGCTCGCGGAAATTAGCAGTAAAAACTATTTCAGTTTCAACAGCATTCGGAAGAACAAAACGAGCGTCTTCTTTGAGAATATTCATTTCTCTGAGTTTAGAATACGCAAGTCTTGAACTTTCCATAAAATCAGAATATATTTTATGTGCTTCGGGATTTTCTTCTATAGAAGGCGGAAGAATATATGCAAATTCATTTTCACTGACATATCTCTGCGACTGCTGGGAATAACTTGCCATACGGTGACGTACCAGCTGATGAGTAAACGCACGGGACACTCCTTTGATACGAAAAGACGCACATGCATGTTCAAGAATAGAATCATGGCCGGTCTTGATTCTCGCTTTAATGAATTTCCCGGCACTCGCATCATCTGCTTTTTCAAACGAAAGATAGCAGGTTCTTCCTGCCCTTTCAATCACCTTCTCAGCATCGGGAGTATAAGCAATCAGCTCAACTGAAACATTTTTTATTTCATTCATCAAATATCCTCAAGCAAAGCTCATATGTATAACACGCGCGGAAATAACACAAGCCGATTATTTAAAAAGTTTCATGCCCGAAAAACCGAGAAATGAAAGAGCCATAAGACCAGC